>JBOHMK010000334.1:0-9690 GCA_050730115.1 Acetobacteraceae bacterium | reverse complement strand
CGCCCAAGGGAAGCACTGAAAGGCCGGTCGGGCGCTCGGCCCAAAGGGCGATCGCGGTCGCAACGACGACGGCATAGGCGAGGGCGGGGAGGGCGGCGTACCAGATGCGGTCTTCGAGATCGAGCGTTGCCGTGATGCCGAGGCGGACCATCGCGCCCCACACGATACTGGAATAGGCGAGACCGAACACCGCCACGCCGCCTTCGATCAAGGCAAGCAGCAGCCAACGGTGGAGCGGCGCGAGGGCGGCGAGAGAGAGCGCGAGCGCGCTCGAGAAATGGGCAACACTCGGCGAAACGAACGCCCGGAAGTGGGGACGCCGTTCCTCGGTGAAGACCCCGGAGCCGAGAGAGGCAGCGACGAACAGCAAGCCGACGAGGGTCGCGCCGGCAGTGCCGGTCACTATGTAGAAGTCGTGCCAGGGCGTAAGCAGGTCGGAAAGCTTCGCGGCCTCAGTGCCGATAGTCTGCACCCACCCGCTCGATGCTGCGAACGAGGCCCTGCCACTCCTTGAGCCCATAATCGGGACTGGCGCGCCTCTGCTTCATCCACCGAGCGGCTTCGGCGACCACGTTCTCTGCGATCTCTTCGACCTTGGCGTTCATGCAACGCGCGGAAAGCTCGAGTTCTGACGCGCGCTCGAGCATGTAGAGGCGGAGCAGGGTGCCGGGGATTGTCTCTCCGAATGTGAGCAGGCCGTGATTGAGAAGCACGATACAACTGCCGTTCTGAGCGGTGCGGCCGAGTGCCTCGCATTCCTCGACCGAGGCAGGGACGCCATAAGTGTGATACGTAACTTCATCCAGAACATGGAGCGCGTCCTGACTGATAGGCCGCAGCCCGTTCCGCACCAGCGCGATGCCGGCGCCGGCGCGGGTATGGGTGTGCATGACGCAGTTGGCGTCGGGCCGCGCCTTGTAGATGCCGCTGTGAATGGTGAATCCGGCATCGTTGTAATCACCCGGTATGCCGATAACGTTGCCTGCGAGGTCCATCTTGACCAGGCTCGAGGCAGTGATTTCGTCGAACATCTCGCCATAGCGGTTGATCAGGAAACATTCGGCGGCATCGGGCAGACGTGCGGACATGTGAGTGTTGATGAGATCGGTCCAGCCGAGATGGTGCACGATGCGATAGAGCGCTGCGAGGTCGCAGCGTGTGCGCCATTCGGCATCCGTCATTTCGTTCGCTCGCGGCTTTTGTGCTGCCGACATCTCTCTCTCCGACCAACGGGTCCTGCGGGCATCCTGCGGCAGGGCGGGACCATGGGCAATGACCCAGGGGGCAATGACCCAGGATCGATCTCCGCATCGGCCAAACGATCTTATACCAGCCAGCAAAATCATTGACTCTCGCGGTGGATGCTATTCCGCTGAAAAAGCTCGGCTTTGACGCTCTGACAAGAGTCAACCTTTCTGCGGATTGGTATTAGCCGGGAATTGGCTGCTCCGGTCATCCCGCCGGCCCAGGCAGCGCGGGTTCCGGTGAGGCGTCGATGCGATGGAATTGGCTCTTCGGCTTGGTTTGAAGGGTTCGAACCCAGAGAGTCCATGCGTGCGACACCACTTTCCGGTCAAACCGGAGATCTGTGACCGTGAGAACAGCACCTGGCGATACGGGGTCAGTCGCCGGGCAGCGCAGAGAGTGCGCGGTCGTGTGCGAGCGAGGGGAGCAGGGGAAGCAGGAGAGAGAGATCGCGCTCGGCGACACACGCAAGGTACCGCTGCGCATGCTCTGCGGGTTCGGCGGAGGGTAGCCCGTCATCGCCAAGCGGCAGAATCGCGAGACCGAGATCGGCATACGTCGCGAGCAGCTCCGGGCCGGCGCCCCAGATGGCCGGATCGTTGCCTTCCTGCGCGGCCAGGTCGCGCAGGCGCCAAAGCGCGGAAATGCGATCGGACGCGAGGCCGACCGGATCGCCGAGACCGAGCAGGATCCGACCGACGCGGCGGAAGGCGATCGCCGATTTGCCGGCCTCACCGAGTACGAGCCCGTCGGCGCCGGCGGGCGGATGGACGCTGAGCGCCGCATAACGCTCCCACGCCATGCCGTCCCATGGCAGGTAGTGGACGCGACCTGGACGCACCAGGTGCCAGAGCGCGGCCAAAGCCAGCACCATCGCGAGTGCGACGCTGAGGCGGAGCGGACCGGGCAGGTTCGGCGACAGCACGAGCTGCCACCACGGCCCTTGCGGCAGCGTCGGTACGTGCCGGGCGAGCGAGGCGAACACGATCGTTACGACAGCGAGCGCGAACAGCGCGAGCGCAGTCGCCGGCGACAGGGGCTCGGCGAGCAGATGCGCGCGACGGTAGAAGGCGCGCTGGTAGGGCGCGAGCAGAAGTGCGGTCAGCACGAGCCAGGCTGGCACCCACCAGGGCTCGCCTTCGAGCGCGGTCACAATGACGGCCGCAGCGAGCAGGCCGAGGGTCGCGCGCCAGGCAAGCCGCACGCGACGGGTAAGGCCAACCGCGAGCACGAGCAGAGCGGCGCCCGCGAGTGATGGAATGAACGGACCGGCGAGCGCGGCAATGCCGGCGACATCCGCGATCGCCCTGGGGAGCTGCGGGCGGGGCTCGAGCATCGCGAGCGACAGCAGCAGCACGCCGGAGAGTGCCACCGCTGCGCTGGCCGCGGCAACGGCGAGCGCCGTTTCCCCCAATGGCCCGGCCGCGCGCTTGCGATGCAGCAGCAGTTCGTGGCCGACGAAGAGCGCCCCCGCCACGACCAGGGGACCGATGTAATAGCAGAGCCGGAACACGGCGAGCGCGCCCAGGATGTGCGGCGTCGAGAGGAAGGGTGCGAGGCCGAGCAGCATGCCGGAATCGAAGACGCCGATGCCGCCGGGCAGGTTGGTCGCGAGCCCGGCGGTATAGGCGGTGAGGTAGATTGCAAGGAAGTGCGGGAACGAGAGCCCATGAGCGCCGGCCAGCAGGACATGGAAGATCGCCGCAGTGAATGCGAGATCGACGGTCGCCAGGACCACCTGGGCGAGCGCCATTCCGAGCCCTGGCAGCGCGATCTCGTGGGCAAACAAAACCACGCGCGGCACAAAGCGCGCGAGCGTCACATAGGCGACCACCACTGCGAGAAATGCCGCGCCGATGATGCGGAAGAGGAACTGCGGTACCGTGTGCCCGAGGAACGGCACCCAGCCTGGCGCCAGCAGGAGGATGCCGCCGCCGAGGGTGAGTGCGCCGAAGCCAAAGGTCAGGCTGCAAAAGGCGATCAGGCGCGCGATCTCGGCAGCCGTCAGGCCCCAGTGGGCGTACAGACGGTAGCGGATGGCCGCGCCGGAAACGACCGGAAGCCCGAGGCTATGCGCGAGCGCGTAGGCGCAGAACGAGCCGAACGCGACCCGATGATACGCCACGGGATGGCCCGCGAAGCGCGTGCCCAGCCAGTCATAAAGGGTGAGGAGCCAGTACGAGAGGGCGGTTGCGCCGATGGCGAGCCAAACGGCGCGGGCAGGAATGGCAGCGATCGCTTGCGTGACATCGGCCAGCGCCAGCTTGTCGAAGCTGGTCTTGAGCGCATAGGCGGCAGCGACCAGAAGACCCAATCCAAGCAGCGCGGGCAGATGCCGGCCAAGCCGCCCGAGAAGGCCGAAAAGCCGCCGGACCTGCACCTAGATCAAATCGGCTTTTGGCGGAATCGCGCAGCAAGTCGCCAAAAGCCATGAAATTGATCGAGAAAGCAAAGCCAGAGCATGACGATCGGAAATCATCACGCCCTATGCCGCGTCGGCCGTGCGGGCGAGTACCGCCTCGATCAGGGCAATCGTTTCGGCGATACCGTAGAGCGCGATGAACCCGCCGAAGCGCGGGCCTCGCTCCTGGCCGAGCAGCACCTGATAAAGCGTAGCGAACCAGGCGAGCGACACGCCTTCCCGGCCGTTCTTCTGGAACTCGAGAAAAGGCGGGCGGCGGCCCGCATCGTAGACGATTTCCTGCAGCCGCCCAGCGCGCTCAGCGGGCGGCAGGGCCTCGAGTTCCGGCCGCTGATCGGAGAGTTTGGCCGCCAGTGCGGCAAGCCCGGCGCGCTCTTCGCCGCTGGGGGCGCGGAAGCGTTTCGCCGGACGGACGAAATCCCGAAAGTAAGCGATCGCGTGCCCGATCAGGCGATCAAGGAACGGCATCGCGGTCGGCGTGGCATCAGGCTGGTAGCGGCGCAAAAACCCCCACAGCATCTCCGGCGTCTCGGCGTTCACCACCGCGGCGAGCTGCAGCAGCATGCTGAACGGAATCGGGCTTTCGCCACGCTCCGGTGGACGGCCGCCATGAATGAACCAGGCGGGGTTGTGGCGGCGCTCGGTCTCACTTTCGCGGCTGATCCGGGCAGTGTCAGCAAGATAGTCGTCTGTCGCGCGCGGAATCACGTCGAAATAGAGTCGCTTGGCGCGCTCGGGTGCGTGGAACATGAACTCGGCGAGGCTCTCGGCGGGGCCGTAGCGCAACCACTCCTCGATCGGCAACCCGTTACCCTTCGACTTGCTGATACGCTGACCCTTTTCGTCGAGGAAAAGTTCGTAGGTGAAGCCCTCCGGCGGGGACGAACCGAGGATGCGGCAAACGCGCCCCGAGAGACGAACACTTTCGATCAGGTCCTTACCCGACATCTCGTAATCGACGCCAAGCGCATACCAGCGCATCGCCCAGTCGGCTTTCCATTGCAACTTTGCGGCGCCGCCGGTCACCGGCGTCTCATAGCTCCGGCCGCTATCCGGATCGTCCCAGAGGACAGTGCCGGCCGCGGGGTCGGCACGGCGAATCGCAACCTGCATGACCCGCCCGGTCTCCGGATGGATCGGCAGCACCGGGGCGTAGGTCGCGCGCCGCTCCGGGCCGAGGGTTGGCAGAATCACGGCCAGGATCTCATCCCAGGCCTCCAGCACGCGGATGAGGGCCGTATCGAACCGGCCGGATGCGTAATAATCAGAAGAGGAAGCAAACTCGTAGTCGAAGTCGAACTGATCGAGGAAGGCGCGCATACGGGCGTTGTTGTGGGCACCGAAACTTGCGTGCGTGCCGAAGGGATCCGGCACGCGGGTGAGCGGGCGGCCGAGGTGGCGTGCAAGCATGTCCCGGTTCGGCACGTTCTCGGGCACGCGACGGAGGCCGTCCATGTCATCGCTGAAGGCGACCAGTCGGGAGGGAAGGCCAGTAAGCTCGGTGAATGCGAGGCGAACCCAGGTGGTGCGCGCGACCTCGCCGAAGGTGCCGATATGGGGCAGCCCGGAAGGGCCGTAGCCCGTCTCCAGGAGCGCGCTTTGCCTGCCCTCACGGACGACGCGCGCGGCGAGTTTCTCGGCCTCGGCGAAGGGCCAGGCGCCGGCCGGTCGGTCGGGCTTGGAAGGCGGTTTCAGGGAAGGCATCGCGGCAAGCTAGAAAGCACGGCCGATGCGGTCAATTCGTGAACCACGTTGCCTCACACGCTCCCCTACTCGAAAATCGTGATCACCTTGGCCAGCACTTCATCCATCAGGACCTCGGGAAGCGTATCAACCTTCCGGCCACTGCGTGCGACGAGATCGAGCACCCGCGGCTGATCGCATCGTATGACCCCGGTGGTCTGGATGCCGCTGATCGAAACTGCGAAGCCGAGGCGGCGTGCGAACTCGCCACTGCCGGTGATCGGCAGCACGATCGGCAACTGCGTCGCGGCGTTAAACTCGGCGGGCGAGACAATCAACACCGGCCGATAGCCGCGCTGTTCCTGGCCTGCGCTGGGATCGAGTGAGACCAGGTAGATATCGCCCCGTCTCACAATGGCTCACGCCCCGCGCCCGGAGCTTCGACCCATTCGCGCTCCTCGGGTGGCTGCGGTTCCGTATAATCCGATCGCGCCAAGAGGCTGGCCAGGGTGTAGCGCGGCCTGGGTTGCGGGTCGACGATCAGGCGACCGTCCTCTACTCCGAGGCGAACTTCCGAGCCGGCAGTGAGACCGAGCAGATCGAGTACCGCCGGGGGCACGGGCAACATCACAGAGCCCCCAACCTTGTGCAGCTTCCGTTTCCTGACGCGCAGTGACATCTCCCTCACTCCGCATACGACCGGTTTGTTATATAAAAGTATAACATCTCCATGCTAGTTAAGACGTGCGGCGCGGAGTCGGCGCACGTTCTTCGCACGCCCCCGGATAGAGTCAGTGCGTGCAGTGCCGTGCGCTCAGGTCGCCAGCACCGCGAAGAAGAATTCAGGTCTGGCGCCAGCCGAAGCGGCGATTGAGCCAGACGCGGAGCGCGAGCAGAGAGGCCACATCGGCCGTGACCGCGGCGATCGCTGCCGCAGCCGCCGGTCCGGGCAGAGAGCGCACGCCGGCACCGGCAGAGAGGCCGCGGACGGTCGCCGCGTCGGTGAGGCGCCCGCCGAGATTGCGCCACAGTGCCACCAGGTCGGCGGGGGTGAGTTGTGGCAAGACGAGCGCGAAATCGAGCATGGTCGCGGCGGCGGCGGCACGCCACGCACCGGCCATCGGTCCTGCCGGCGGATGGCCGAGCAGAACGAGCGAGATCTCATCGAAGCTCGGGACACCCGGAAGCAGCGGATCGCGCCCCCAATGCCCGGCCGCGTCCGGGGCGCCGAGGGAGAAGAGCGCACGCGCACCGGCAGCGGCAAGGCTTTCCATGCGTCGCGGGACATTCTCACCGTGCAGCAGGATCAGATCGACGCCGCCCGCCTCGAGAGCACCGCCCGCCGCCGCTTGGTCGCCCAGTCCGAACACTGGCGTAGCTTTGACGCCCAGCAACTCGAACGCAATCAGGGCCGGTAGTTCCGGTCCGGTCGGCGCGGTGGCGGCGATGCGTAAACCCTGGTGCTGCCGGAGTGCTGCCATCGGAACCCGGCCTATCACTACGCCCGGGCTGACGCCGGCGATCACCGGCGTCCAGTCTGCGGCGTCGAAATGCACCCTGGGATCGCCGACCAGCCAGGCGGTTGCGGCGGCGCCGGGTACCAGCAGCACGGTCGCGCCGTCATGAATCGCTCGGACCGCGAACTGGTTGGCGCCGGTCACGCCGTCGTTGCCGATTGCGTTTTCTTTGCTGAGGCGCGTCTCCGGCGGCAGCAGATGCCGGAGCACCGGAGTGAGCGCATTGGCCCAGCCATCCACCGGCTCCCCCGGCGTGCCGGCGACCAGCAGCTTCACTCCGTTCGGGAACGGCTCGGCGGCGAGTGCCGCTGCCGCGCTCGCAGGCCTGGTGCGCGCCAGCAGAGCAAGCCCTGCCGAGGCCAAAGTCAGCCGCAGCGTCTCGCGCCGTGTGCGGCCAATCTTTGCCCGCATGCTCCCTCCCCGTTTTGACACACCCTCCATCCGACTGCCGGTGGGTGTCAAATCAATCCAGCCCGGAAGCTCGGCCGGCCGAATTCAGCACGGGTAGCTGATGAGGGATTCGAACGGCACGTCGAGCCGGCTGCGGCCGTTGAGGAAGGAAAGCTCGATCAAGGCTCCGGCCGCCGGCACTATGGCGCCGACATGGCGCAACAGCGTGACGCCCGCGCTCATCGTGCCGCCGGTTGCGAGCAGGTCGTCAACGATCACCACGCGCTGACCGGGAACGACCGCATCCGCCTGAATCTCGACCCGATCGGTTCCGTATTCGAGCGCATAATCGTAGCCGACCGTCGGGCCCGGCAGCTTGCCACGCTTGCGCAGCATCAGGAATCCGCAGCCGAGTTTGAGCGCGAGCGGCGCCGACATCAGGAATCCGCGCGATTCGATACCGGCAAGGAGATCCGGCCGGTACGGCCGAACGACGTCGGCAAGCCGCTGCATCGCCGCCTGCCAGGCCGCCGCGTCGCGGAGCAAGGTCGAAATGTCACGGAACAGGATTCCCGGCTTCGGGAAATCCGGAATGCTGCGGATGTGCTTCCTGAGATCCACGCAGCTTTCCGCGGTTCGCTCGTTGGTCTTCATTCGACCCTCAGAAGATGGACATCGACCAGTGGCCGCTTGCCGTAGCGGCGAGCAAGAGTCCGGCGCAGTGCGGAACGCGCCGCCTCGGTGAACGAGCCATTGTCCAGGCGTAGCTCCCTTGGCAGCCCGTCCAGCGCTTCGGCGAAGTCGTTGCCGAGTTCGACCACTTCCGGGTCATCGTCGTCGAACAGGCCCGGGGCGCTCACCTGCGGCCGGCCGAGAATACGCCCCGCGCGGTCGAGTGCCAGGCTGCCGAGCACGCAACCGTTGCCGAGCATGCGCCGGCGCGCCGTCATCACCTCGCTCTTCAACGGGATCAGCCGCGCACCATCCACCACCAGACGCCCGACGGGCGCGGTATCGGTTATCTTCGGCACGCCCGGAGCGACTTGCAGAATCTCGCCATCCTCGAGCAGGATCGGCCGGATGCCGAGTTCCTGCGCCAGGCCCGCATGCTGCGTCAGATGCCGCCACTCGCCGTGCACCGGCACCGCGAGCTCGGGTTTCACCAGTCGGTAGAGCCTTCGGAGCTCGTCACGTGCCGGGTGGCCGGAGACGTGCACCATGTGATCCGCGTTGGTCATCAGGCGGACGCCATGGCGCACCAGATTGTCCTGCACAACGCCGATGGCGCGCTCGTTGCCGGGGATGACGCGGCTGCTGAAGATGACGGTATCGCCTTCTCCGAGTGCGATCCGGGGATGCGTATCGGCGGCAATGCGCGAGAGCGCGCTCCTCGATTCGCCCTGGCTGCCGCTGACCAGAAGCAGGAGCCGGTCGTCCGGAATATCGTTCGCAGCGTCCTCGGAGAGGAAGGGCGGGATCGATTTGAGGTATCCGCATTCGCGCGCTGCCGCCTCGATATTGCGGAGCGAGCGGCCGGCGACCGCGACGCTGCGGCCGGCAGCACGCGCGGCGAGGGCGACCGACTCGACGCGCGCGACGTTGCTGGCGAAGCAGGTGACGGCGACCCGGCCGCTGAGATCCTTGATCAGCGCGGTCAAGGTGCGGCGGACATCGGCCTCGGAACCGGAATGGCCCTCGACCATCGCGTTGGTCGAATCGCAGACCATGGCAAGCACGCGCTCGGCCCCGAGCGCGGCGAATTGCGCCTCGTCGGTCGGCGGCCCGACCAGCGGTTGCGGGTCGAGCTTCCAGTCTCCCGTATGCAGAATGGTCCCGAAGGATGTGCGGATGACCAGGGCCTCCGCTTCGGGGATCGAATGGGCGACGCGCAGGAATTGGAGCGAGAACGGAGGGAGCGTGATCTGGCCGCCGGGTGGCACGATCTCGAGCCGCACCTCGGAAAGCAAACCCGCTTCGGCGAGCTTACGGGTGAGAACCGCGGCCGCGAACGGGGTGGCGTAAACAGGGCAACGAAGCGAGCGCCACAGCCACGGCACCGCGCCGAGATGATCTTCATGCGCGTGCGTGATGACAAGGCCGACCAGCGATCGCCGGCGCTCGGCAATGAACCCGGGATCGGGAAGCATGATCTCAGCCTCCGGGTATTCGGCGGCACCGAAGCCGATGCCGCAATCAACGGCGAGCCACTTGCCGTCACAGCGGTAAAGGTTGAGGTTCATGCCGATTTCGCCGGTGCCGCCGAGCGGCAGGAAGGCCAGATCGCCCGCGGCCTCGTTCATCGGCCCCCCTCGTTCATCGGCCCCCCTCGTTCATCGGCTCCGCGGGTCACCGGTTCGTGCCTCCGCGGCCGAGGCGAGGGCGGGGCGGAGCCGGGTGCGGATTGCGCGCGGCGAGCAGGCGCAGGCCATGCAG
>JBOHMK010000333.1:0-5293 GCA_050730115.1 Acetobacteraceae bacterium | reverse complement strand
GGAACCCTGATGCGGGCGAGCGTGGCCATCGAATATCCCATCGAGACGGTGCTCTCAGGGCCGGCGGCGAGCGTCGTGGGAGCGGCGTTCCTCACTGATCTCAGGGACTTTGCGGTCGCCGATATGGGAGGGACGACCACGGACGTGGCGATCATCATCGACGGGCGTCCCGTGGTGCGAGCCGACGGCGCCGTGATCGGCGGCTGGCGGACGATGGTCCAAGCCATCGATGTTCACACGAGCGGCCTGGGCGGCGACAGCGAGGTGCATTTCGACAGGGAAGGGCGGCTCATCGTCGGGCCGCGCAGAGTGATGCCGCTCAGCTTGCTGGCGCATCAGTTCCCCGACGTGCTGGCGGAGCTTACCCCGCTCGCCGCGGCCGAGCGCCTGCCCCTGTTCGCGGGGCAGTTCGGCCATCGCAACCCCGGGCGCGGGGCGGCCGCGGATCTCGATCGGCTGGAGCTGCGGGTCTGGGAGGCGATGAGCGCGACACCGCGGCGGCTCGACCAGGTAGCCCGTACCTCCCAGGGTGTCGAGGCGCTGCGGCGACTGGTGGACCGCGGGCTGGCGACTCTCGCGGGCTTCACGCCGACCGATGCGCTGCACGTCCTGGGCCGTCAGGGCGGCTGGAGCCGCGATGCGGCCCGCCTCGGCGCCGCCATTCTCGCCACCGAGGAGCGCAACGTGAACGCGCGCAAGGGCAAGGAGAGCCCGGAGGCGCTGTCCGAGCGTGTTTACGAGCTGGTCATACGCCAGGCGGCGCGCGTCGTGTTGGAAAGCGCGCTGGCGCAGGATCCGGGAGTCGAGCCGCACAACGGGCGCTGGGGACCGCTCGGCATCCTGATCGACCGCGTAGTGGAGGGCCGGCCCTTCTCCAGGCTCCTCGATGCGCAGCCGCGCCTGGCTAATCCGTTGGTGGCCATAGGGGCGCCCGCCGCGGCGTTTTACCCGGAAGTCGCGCGCCGCTTGGGCGCCGAGCTGATCGTTCCCGAGCATGCCGCCGTGTGCAATGCGGTCGGGGCGGTCGTCGGCGTAGTGTCGGAGACGGTCGATATCCTCGTGAACCAGCCGCAGTGGAAGGTGTTTCGGGTGCACGACCCGGCGGGCATCCGGGATTTTCGCGAGGAAGAAGAGGCGATCGCGCTGGCGAAGGACCTCTCGCGTGAGCTGGCGCTCGCGGCCGCGCGGCGCGCCGGCGCAACCGACCCCCACGTGGAGACGTCCGTCACCGAGCGCCGCGCTTCGTCGAGCTCCGGCGACACATATCTTGCGGAGGCCGTCGTCCGTGCCCGGGCGACGGGGCGTCCGGCAACGGGCGCCCCGGCCCCGGAGGCCGTAAACTAAGGCTCTCGCGTCCCGAGGATGGAGCTCCGCGATGGCTAAGACCAAAGTCGGGCCTGGGGGATCCTTTGCACCAGTGCCGCGCGACATCGACATCGCGCAGTGCGCTACGCCGCTGCCCATCGGGAAGCTGGCGGCGAAGGCCGGCATCCTTCCGCAGGAGCTCGGGGCCTACGGCAGATACAAGGCGAAAGTGAGCCTTGCGGTGCGCGAGCGGCTCGCGGACGCGCCGAACGGGAAATACGTCGTCGTCACGGCGATCACGCCCACACCGCTCGGCGAAGGCAAGACGACGACGACGGTCGGCCTGAGCCAGGCGATCGGTGCCCATCTGGGAAAAAGAGTCTTCACCTGCATCCGCCAGCCGAGCCAGGGGCCCACGTTCGGCATCAAAGGCGGCGCGGCGGGCGGCGGCTACAGCCAGATCATTCCGATGGAGGAGGTCAATCTCCATCTCACCGGCGATATCCACGCGATCACCGCGGCGAACAATCTGCTCGCGGCGGCGATCGATGCGCGGCTATTGCACGAGTCGACACAGACGGATGAGTCTCTCTTCGATCGGCTCTGCCCGCCCGGGAAGGATGGCAGCCGGCGGTTTTCGCCCGTGATGCTGCGGCGGCTGCGCAAGCTCGGCATACCGGGGACCGATCCCAACGGGCTGACGCCCGAGGAGCGTAGCCGCTTCGTCCGCCTGGACATCGATCCGGGCAGGATCACCTGGCGGCGGGTGATCGATACGAGCGACCGCTTCCTGCGTCAGATCACGCTCGGCCAGGGGCCGGAGGAGAAGGGACTGACGCGTGTCACTGGTTTCGACATCACGGCCGCAAGCGAGATCATGGCGATCCTGGCTCTGACGACCGGCCTTGCCGACATGCGCGAGCGGTTGGGCCGCGTGGTGATCGGCACGAGCCGCGCGGGAGATGCGGTCACCGCGGACGATTTGGGCGTGGGTGGCGCGCTGACGGTGCTGATGAAGGACACGATCATGCCGAATCTGCTGCAGACGCTCGAGGGAACACCCGCATTCATTCACGCGGGGCCCTTTGGCAACATCGCGCACGGCAATTCGTCGATCGTCGCGGATCAAATCGCGCTGAAGCTCGTCGGGGCGGATGGTTACGTGCTGACGGAGTCGGGATTCGGTGCGGACATGGGGATGGAGAAATTCTTCGACATCAAGTGCCGCTACAGCGGCCTCGTTCCGAACTGCGTGGTGCTGGTGGCCACCATCCGTGCCCTGAAGATGCACGGCGGCGGGCCGCAAGTCACGGCCGGGCAGCCACTTCACCCGGACTACACCACGGAACACCTCGGGCTCGTCGAGAAGGGCTCTTCGAATCTCGTCAGGATGATCCGCAGTGCCCGCTTGTTCGGCATTCCGGTGGTCGTCGCGGTGAACCGCTTCGCGCACGATACCGCGGCGGAAATCGAGCTCGTACGGAACATCGCGGTTCAGGCGGGAGCGCACGATGCCGTGGCGTCCAACCACTGGGCCGAAGGCGGCGCGGGTGCGGTAGACCTCGGTAAAGCCGTGATCTCCGCGTGCGAGCTGCCGGGGAGCTTCCGGTTCCTTTATCCGCTGGAGATGGGCATCAAGTCGAAGATCGAGACGATCGTCCGTGAGATCTATGGCGGCAGCGGCGTCGAATACCTGCCCGAAGCGGAGAAGAAGATCGCGCTCTACGAGCGGTTGGGATTCGGCAAGCTGCCGGTCTGTATGGCAAAGACCCATCTGAGCGTGAGCCACGATCCGAGCCTCAAGGGCGCACCCACCGGGTTTACTGTTCCGGTTCGGGACGTGCGCGCGAGCGTCGGGGCGGGGTTTCTCTATCCGCTGCTGGGGACCATGAGCACCATGCCCGGATTGCCGACACGTCCCTCGTACTACGACATCGACCTGGACTTGGAAACGGGGCGGGTGATCGGTCTCTCTTGAGCGGTACTCAAGCCGTGCGGGCGCGGTCGAATATCGCCTGCGCCTGACGAAGCGCCTGCTCATGCCGCTTCATTTCGGTTGCGAGCCGCTCGCGGTACGTGGCGGCATCCGGCGCAAGCTGGCGGACATTCGATTCCGCACACAGCAGAAAGCTGCGCAACGCGCTGGCGAGAAAAGTAGCGGCTACGCCGAGATCGGCGGCCAGCGCAGGAGGCGTGAACGCGGAGACCTCGCTGCAGAGCTGCAAGCCTGCTGCGGCGTCCTGCGCGGCCGAGAGGGGGAGGTCGATCACAAGGCGGACGGCGGAATCGATGGCCTGGTGCCGCGCCTGGCGCTCGGGCTCGGTCGAGTGTGGCAAGCGTTTGGCGGCCAGGTATGCTTCGAAGGCTGCGACATCGTCGCCTGCCTGTTGCAACAAGCGTTGCGATGCCGCCTGCGCTGCGGCTGCCAGCGGCTCGAGTCTGGCGGCATCTTCGGGGAGCGTGGTCCGGCGGGTACTGATGGCGAGCACTTTCGCGGTCAGGCCAAGAGCGAAAGCTGCCGAGACAGCGGCGATGGCAACGCCTGCCGGCATCGGACGGACGCTCGCCACCTCACGGCGAAAATCCTCGAGTGTCACCTGTGGGAGGTCGCGGTCGCGATTCATGCGGGGCAGCATGGCGCACTTGATGTCGATGTGCGAGCAGCGGCGGTTGACCTGAATACCCGTGCGATAGGGGCGATTTCAGTGGTGCTAAAAGTCTCGGTTCAATAGGACCAGTGAACTCGGTGCAATCTTCAGATTGCACCGAGCTCGGCGCGCACTGCAAAAATGTGCCTCCGCTCCGGGCACCTCCCGGCTAAGGCTCTCTGGCCGGCGTCGGCGTGGGCCGGCGACGGGCGCCGCGAGCGCCGGCGCGAGGAGTCGGCGCCTTCGGCGCGGGCAACTCCACCACCTTGCGCAGGTGCGCGTACTGCGCCGTCGAGTGAGGAATGCCCATCGCCGCGACGAAGTGGCTCTGGAACTGCGGCTCGATGGCGGTCTCGACCTTCTCCACCTTGTGCACCAGGGTCTCGATCGTCTTGCGCGAACCGAAGTCGAGCAGGGCGATGCGCGCTCCGGTTCCCGCGGCATTGCCCGCGGACGACACCTGCGACAGATCGCAGTCGGGAATCATGCCGAGCACCATCGCGTACTTGACGTCGATGTGTGATCCAAACGCGCCCGCCAGACGGATGCGATCGACCTGATCGGTGCCGAAGCGATCCATCAACAAGCGGATGCCCGCGTAGAGAGCCGCCTTGGCAAGTTGGATCGCGCGGACGTCGTTCTGAGTCACCGTGAGTGTTTGCGCACCTTGGTAGATGACGTAACCGAACGTGCGGCCCTGGGGCACGACCCGTGGGCTGCGCGCGGCGAGCTCGCCGTCGACCACGCCGTCCTGACTGATGATGCCCGCCAGGAACATTTCGGCGATGACTTCGATGATGCCCGAGCCGCAGATCCCGGTGACGCCGGTGCCCTGGACGGATTCCGCGAAACCCGGCTGGTCCGACCACAGGTCGGAGCCGATGACCTTGAATTTCGCCTCGAGGGTCGCGGGGTCGATGCGCACCCGCTCGATCGCACCGGGGGCGGCGCGCTGGCCGCAGCTGATCTGGGCGCCTTCGAACGCCGGACCCGTCGGGCTCGAGCAGGCGAGGAGACGCTCGCGGTTGCCCAACACGATCTCGGCATTGGTGCCGACGTCGACCAGCAGCGTCACGGCATCGCCAAGGTCGGGCCGCTCGGCCAGGACCATTCCCGCCGTATCCGCCCCGACATGTCCGGCAACGCAGGGCAATGCGTATGCCCGCGCACCGCGATGCAAATGCAGGCCGATCTCCGTGGTCCAAAACTCCAGGGCCTCGTCGGTCGCGAGCGCGAAAGGCGCGCCGCCGAGCTCCACCGGGTCGATGCCGAGCAGCAGGTGATGCATGATCGGGTTACCGACCAGCGTCACCTCGAGAATGTTGTCGGTGTGCGCCTTC
>JBOHMK010000332.1:0-1641 GCA_050730115.1 Acetobacteraceae bacterium | reverse complement strand
CCTGCAAGCGGGCGAGTGAGCGGTCGATCACCGTCACCTGCGCTTCCATTCCCATCGCCTCCCGCGCGGCAGAGCTGCCGGCGACCCCGCCGCCCAGCACGAGCACGCGCGCGGCGGGCACACCCGGCACCCCACCCAGGAGGATCCCGGCGCCGCCCTGCTCCTTCTCCAGGCAATGGGCGCCAACATGGACCGACATCCGCCCGGCCACCTCGCTCATTGGTGCCAGCAGCGGCAAGTGGCCGGCGGCGTCGGTGACGGTCTCATAGGCGATCGCCGTCGTGCCGGAGCGCATCAGCCCTTCCGCCTGCGGTTTGTCGGCCGCGAGGTGCAGGTAGGTGAAGAGGACCTGGTTCCGGCGCAGCATGGCGATCTCGGCCGGCTGCGGCTCCTTCACCTTGACGACCAGCTCCGCGGCAGCAAACACCGCGCCGGCGTCCGCCACGATCTCGGCGCCGGCCGAACGGTATGCGGCGTCCGGGTGACCGATTTCTGCGCCGGCCCCCGCCTGCACGAGCACCTGGTGGCCGTGCCTGACGGCCTCGTGCACGCTCGCCGGCACCATGCCGACCCGATACTCGCGGATCTTGATCTCCTTGGGCACACCGATCTTCATCGAGACACTCCCCGGCCGGTTTCGCGCGGAAAACTTTCTGCCGCTAGTTCCGGCTCTTGTCCACCAGGCGGTGGGCGGTGATCCACGGCATCATCGCGCGGAGCTTCTCTCCCACTTCTTCGATCGGGTGCGCGCCCATCTGCCGGCGCATCGCCTTGAAGCTGGTCTGGTTCACCTTGTTCTCCAGCATCCATTGCCGGGCGAACCGGCCCGACTGGATGTCGGCGAGCACGGCCTTCATCGTCGCCCGCACGTTTGCATCGATCACCCTCGGGCCGGATACATATTCACCGTACTCCGCCGTGTTCGACACCGAATAATTCATGTTGGCGATCCCGCCCTCGTAGATCAGATCGACGATCAGCTTGACCTCGTGCACGCACTCGAAGTAGGCCATCTCCGGTGCGTAGCCGGCGGCAACCAGGGTCTCGTAGCCGGCCTTCATCAATTCGACGAGACCACCGCAGAGAACGGACTGCTCGCCAAAGAGATCGGTCTCACAGTCCTCCTTGAAGGTGGTCTCGATGATGCCGGCCCGCCCGCCGCCGATCGCCGAGGCATAGGAGAGTGCGACTTCGAGGGCATTGCCGGACGGGTTCTGCGCCACCGCGACCAGGCAGGGCACGCCGCCGCCGCGCTGATACTCGCTGCGCACGGTGTGGCCGGGACCTTTGGGCGCGATCATGAAAACGTCGATGTCGGGGCGCGGTTCGATCAGGTTGAAGTGGATGTTGAGCCCGTGCGCGAAGGCGAGTGCCGAGCCGGGACGCATCCCGGAGCCGAGATGCTCGCGATAAAGATCGCCCTGCCCTTCATCCGGCGTCAGCACCATGACGACATCGGCCCAACTCGCTGCCTGGCCGGCCTCGCGCACGGCAAGCCCGGCAGCCTCGGCCTTGGCGATGCCGGCCGAGTTTTTTCTAAGCGCGACCACCACTTCCTTGACGCCCGAATCGCGCAGGTTGTTGGCGTGGGCGTGGCCCTGGCTGCCATAGCCGACGATGGCCACCTTCTTGCCCTTGATC
>JBOHMK010000331.1:0-8410 GCA_050730115.1 Acetobacteraceae bacterium | reverse complement strand
CGTAAGCAGCAATAAGCGCGGTTCGGGGGGCACCGGGCAACAGAAGCCCCCCACTTCTGCAGCCCCTCCTATTCCGGTCTTGCAGCGCCACGTTATGGAGCGGTGGCGAGCTTGGAATGTGAAGAATGCCCGAGAACGACGGACCGGCAAAAGAGAGTCTGCTGCCTTACGAAACCTGGGCGACCGAGGCGCTTCGCCAGGTGGCGGTGGAGGCACTCGATCACGCCGCGAGCCACGGCCTGCCGGGCGGGCACCATTTTTATCTGACCTTTCTGACCGGCCACCCCGGGGTGGAGATTCCCGCCCATCTCCGCAGCCGGTTTCCCCATGAAATGACGATCGTGCTGCAGCACCAGTTCTGGGACCTCAGCGTCGATCGCGCGGCACGGCAGTTCCGCGTCGGCCTTTCCTTCGGCGGTGTCCCGGCCACGCTGATCGTGCCGATTGCAGCGCTGACCGCGTTCGTCGATCCCGAGGTCCAGTTCGGTTTGCGGTTTGCTGCGCCGCCGCAAGAGGAGACAACGGCGGAATCGGCTGCGGACACCCCCGCCGAGACCCCCGCCGAGACCCCCGCCGAAACTGGTGCAGAGCCTGCCGAAGAGCCGCGGACTACGCCGCAGGTCGTCAGTCTCGATGCATTCCGCCAGCGGGGGTCGTCAAAGGAATGAGCGCGCGGCACGGCACGCGGCCCCCCCCGGTGATGCTGGTGATCCTCGATGGCTGGGGATGGCGCGAAGAGCGGGCCGACAACGCCGTCCTTCAAGCTCGGACGCCAGCATTCGACCGGCTCTGGGCATCTGCCCCGCACGCCTTCCTCTCTGCGTCCGGGGTGGATGTCGGCTTGCCCTCCGGGCAGATGGGGAATTCCGAAGTCGGCCATCTCAACATCGGCGCGGGGCGGATCGTCGAGCAGGAACTGCCGCGCATCGACCGGACGATTGCCGAGGGTAGCCTCATTCGTGCCCCCGCGCTCGTGGCCCTGGGCTCTGCCTTGCGACAAACCGGCGGGGCGTGCCATCTGCTCGGCCTGGTCTCGCCGGGCGGGGTGCATTCGCATCAGGACCACGCGCTGGCTCTCGCCCGCCTGCTTGCTCAGGCACGGATCAAGCCGATTATCCATATTTTTCTCGACGGCCGCGACACCGGACCGTTCGCATCCGCGACCCATCTCCCTCCCTTCCTTGCCGCTCTGCCCGAGTCGGTCGCGATCGGCAGCATCTCCGGGCGCTACTACGCGATGGATCGCGATCAGCGCTGGGACCGGGCGGAAAGGGCGTATCGCGCCATCGCCGAGGCCGAGGCACCGCGCTTTCCGCACGCGATGGCGGCCGTTGGGGCAGCGCATTCGGCCGGGACGGGCGATGAATTCGTGCCACCGGCCGTCGTCGGCGACTATGGCGGAATGCGCGACGGCGACGGGTTGCTCTCGTTCAACTTCCGTGCCGACCGGGTGCGTCAGCTCCTGGCTGCCCTGCTTGATCCCTCGTTTCAGGGATTTCCCCGCCCCCGCCTGGTCCGCTTCGCCGCCGCTGCGGGCATGACCGATTATGGTCACGCCCTGGCGCCGTTTCTTGCCGTCATTTTCTCGCCGACGCTGCTCACGAACATCCTCGGCGAGGTCGTCTCGGCGGCGGGGCTCGCGCAGCTGCACATGGCGGAAACCGAGAAGTACGCGCACGTCACCTATTTCCTGAACGGTGGCCGCGAGGAACCTTTCGCATCGGAGGATCGGATCCTCGTCCATTCGCCCAAAGTTGCGACCTATGATCTCCAGCCCGAGATGTCCGCCCCGGAGCTGACGAACAAGGCGTTGGCGGTGATCGAGAAGGGACGCTATGACCTGATCGTGCTGAACTTTGCCAATCCCGACATGGTCGGACACACCGGCAAGCTCGCGGCTGCGATCCGCGCGGTTGAGACGGTAGATGAAGGGCTCGGTCAGATCGCCGGCGCGATCGAGCGCGCGGGTGGTGCCCTTATCGTCACTGCCGATCACGGCAATTGCGAGCTGATGCGTGATCCGGCGACCGGCGGCCCGCACACGGCGCATACGACCAACCCGGTGCCGGTTCTGTTGGCGGGTACTCGGGCGGCCGGTCTTAGATCCGGGCGGCTCGCGGACATTGCACCCACTCTGCTCGCGCTGCTCGGCCTTCCCAAGCCGCCGGACATGACCGGCCAGTCTCTGATCGCCGATGCGGAGCGGGCGCGCAGCTAGCGTCTTGCTGCTGGCTGCCGCAGCTCTGTCGGCCGGGCCCGCGCCGCCGGCCCCGCCGGCACTGCCGCTGCCGCCGATTCCGCCGGCAGGAGCGAACGAGCCTGCGGCGGCGACGGCCGCCCGCCACGCGCTGCAGGGGGTCGAGCAAACCCGACAGCAGGCACTGGCGGCAGCCGATACGGCGGCTCAGGCAGCGACAGCGGCGGCGGCGCAACGCGCGGAGCTGAAAAAGGCGCGCGCCGCGACCACGCGCCGCCTTCGCCTAGCCGAAGCGGCCACCGAGCAGATCGCGCTCCAGTTGGATCAGCTTGCTCGCGAGCGTGACGCAGCCGATGCGGGCCTCGCCCGGCGGGCGCGGGAATTCGCGCCCTATCTGCCGGTCATCGAGCGCCTGTCTCTGCATCCAGCGGCGACGCTGCTTGCCATGCCCGCACCTCCGGAGCAGGCGCTGCGCGGCCTCCTGGTGCTGCAGGCGATTGCGACCGGCGTGGAACGGGAGGCCGAGGCGCTGCGTGCAGAAGAAGCAAAGGTCAACGCGATTGCGGCCAAGATTGCTGCCGCCGAGGCCAAGCTGAAAGCGGCAAAGGCCGAGCAGGCGGCCGAGGCTCAGGCGCTCGATCAGGAAATCGCGGCAACAGAGACGGCCGAGCAGGCGGCGATCAGCCAGCGCACCGAGGCCGAGGCGGCCGCCGTGGATGCCGCGGCGCGGGCGAAGACGCTTGAAGGCGCGATTGCGGCGATCGTCGAGGCCGGGCGCAAGGCGGAGGCTGCCCGCGAGGCCGAGGCTGCCCGCCAAGCGGCGGCCGCCCGCCGCCAGGAGCAGTTCGCCCTGGCGCGCCCCGAAACTCCGAGGCTCGCCCCTCCCCCACTGCCCCCTGAGGCTCCGCCACCCAATGCAGCACCGCCCGGTCGCGCTCGCGGCGCGCCAGTCGCCGGCCGGCTGGTTGCCCGGTTCGGTGCGCCGACCCCCGCCGGCCCAGCGCCAGGCATCCGCTACCAAGCCGCTCCCGGGGCGCATGTGCTCGCTCCGTGCGCTGGGACGGTGGAATTTGCCGCCCCGTTCCACAGCTACGGCCGCGTCGTCATCCTCGATTGCGGGAAGGACTACCGTTTCGTCCTCGCCGGGATGGATCGGCTCCTGGTACGCTCAGGCAGCGACGTCACCGCGGGTGAGGCCGTCGGCGTGATGGCGGAGTGGAATCCGGGCTCGTCAGGTCCACGTCCGACGCTCTATCTTGAGTTGCACCACGGGCGAGAGACCATAAACCCATTGCCGTGGTTGCAAGGTCGGGGATAGGAGGCACGGCGACCACGCACTATGGTAGGGTGTGGCGTGTCTCGCGGATGGACCGCGGACAGGGATGTCCGCAGGGTGGGGCGCTGCGGCGCCGGGAAGGACTGGGATGAAGCTTCGCAACGGGTTGCTACTGGGTGGCGCGTTCGTGGCCGGCGTCGTAGCGCTGCCGGCGGCAGGGCTCCTGACCCATGCTCTGGCGCCGGATCTCGGCATTCCCGCAGCACTCGCGGATAGCACTGCCAGCAATGGCTCGCAGGGGGATACCTACCGTCTGCTCGGCCTTTTCGGTGATGTGTTTGAGCGGGTGCGCGCCGATTATGTCGATCCGGTGACCTCGAAGACACTGATCTACAATGCCCTGAACGGCATGCTGAGCGGGCTCGATCCGCACAGTGACTATATGGACCCGTCCCAGTACAAGGACATGCAGGTCCAGACCAATGGGCAGTTCGGAGGGCTCGGCCTGGAAGTTACCGAGGATGCCCAGGGCTTTATCAAGGTCGTCACCCCGATCGACGGTACACCGGCGGCCAAGGCCGGCATCAAGTCGGGTGACCTGATCGTGGCACTCGACGGCAAGACGGTCCTCGGCCTTTCACTCAACACCGCCGTCAACGAGATGCGCGGCCCGCCCGGGAGCAACATCACGCTCACCATCAAGCGCGAGGGCGTGAACAAGCCGATCGAAGTCAAGCTGACGCGCGAAATCGTGCACATCCAGATCGTGCATCAGAGGCTGTTCGGCGACATCGGCTATATCCGCCTGGCCGAATTCGATGAGACGGCGAGTGCCGGAATCCGCAACGCGGTGAAGAAGCTGGAACAGGAATCACACGGCGCGATCAAGGGCTACATTCTCGATCTCCGCAACAATCCGGGTGGGCTGCTTGATCAGGCAGTGGCGGTTGCCAACGACTTCATGTCGAAAGGCGAGATCGTTTCGACGCGCGGCCGTCATGCCGCCGATGACCAGCGCTGGGACGCGACTCCCGGCAACGACGTCATCGGCAAGGCGCCACTCGTGGTACTCGTCAATGACGGTACGGCCTCGGCGGCCGAGATCGTCTCCGGGGCGCTGCAGGACAATCGCCGCGCCGTCATCCTCGGTGAGCGGACGTTCGGCAAAGGCTCGGTGCAGACCGTGATTCCGCTACCGGGTGACAATGGGGCGATCCGCCTGACGACCGCCCGCTACTACACGCCCTCGGGCCGCTCGATCCAGGGGCTCGGCATCATTCCCGACATCAAGGTCGCCGAGACGCGCGCGCCGGAGCTGCAATTCGGACCGGCGCACGAGACCGACCTCAATCATACCCTCTCCAATACCGGCGGTGTGCCGGCCGGGACGCCGCCTCCGCAGCGCACCGATCTGCCGCCGGTCGTGAAGGAGATCCCGGCCACGCCGCCCGTCGGGTGGCCGGCCCTGGATCCGGCCAAGTCGACCACCGACTTCCAATTGCAACAGGCACTGAAAGTCGCGCAGGCGATGGCGGCACAGACGACAGCAACGA
The DNA here is from genome assembly GCA_050730115.1 of Acetobacteraceae bacterium. GTDB lineage: Bacteria > Pseudomonadota > Alphaproteobacteria > Acetobacterales > Acetobacteraceae > JAKAWQ01. The sequence goes on along the minus strand of JBOHMK010000331.1, from coordinate 3,384 downwards.
CACGTTGAAAGGATCCCGGCCGGGCACGGCGGTAGTACGGTCGCCAGCCGCGGCCCGGGCTCTCGCCCGCGTCTGGATGGCGCTCATCATCGTGCTCGGTAGTGGCGCCGCTCTGCTGCAATGGCTTGGTCCGCCGCCCGCGCCTATGAACCAGCCGGCCATGGCCCGCGTCGCCACCACTGCCCGGCCTCCCGCAGCACCAACTCCCGCCGCTCCGACCCCGCAAGCCACCCCGCAAGCAGCGCCGCAAGCGGGGTCGCCCCGGCCGATCCCGCCGCAGCCGAGCCGGCCGATCGCGGCGCCGATTCCCGCGCTGCTCGAACCCTCGCCGGAAAACCCGAAGGCCCTTCTGCCCAGGATCGGACCCGATGGCCTGGCTCCGATGGCGGCCTATGCGGGCAGCTTCAATCAGGCTGACCCGCGGCCGCGCATCGGACTCGTACTCGCCGGCATCGGACTCTCGACCGAGGAGAGCCGGAAGGCTATCGAAGGCCTGCCCGGGGCGATCACTCTCGCTTTTTCTCCTTATGCCCCGGATCCGTCGGCGCTGCTCCAGCTCGCCCGCAGCAAGGGGCACGAGATTCTGATTTCTCTTCCACTCGAACCGGAGGGCTATCCGCTCAATGACGCAGGCGATGAGTCGCTTTTAGTGGGGGCCCCACCGGGACAGAACGCGAGCCGCCTCGACTGGGTGCTCTCCCGCGTCGAGGGCTATGTCGGCGCAACCGGTGCGATGGACGGTCTCTACGGGCAACGGTTCGCCGTGGCGCCTGACCTGTTCGCCACGCTCGAGCACCGGCTGGCGTCACGTGGCCTCTTGTACATCGACCCGCGTCCCGGCAAACCCGACCCAACGCTGGTCAGCGGCCGGACGGTCGATGTGATCGTCGACCAGCCGCCGATCGAGCCGACAATCAAGGCCAACCTTCAGAAGCTCGAAACGTTGGCCCGCACGCACCAGAGCGCACTTGGCGTGATCGGCTGGCCAAGTCCGCAGACCGTTTCGCTGCTCACCGATTGGGTCGCAACGCTCGGCCGGGCCGGCTTCGTGCTCGCCCCGGTGACGGCCCTCATCCACCATCCCACAGCCCCCGCAAAACAGTGACGTGAGCGAAGCTGGGTTCAGACTGCTGCCGTTGCGGCCGAATGTCGGCGCGGTACTGTTCAACGGCGCGGGGCGGGTCTTCGTAGCCCGTCGCGCGAAGCTCCCGAATGCCGAGGCTGCCGCCGGCGGCTGGCAGCTTCCGCAGGGCGGCATTGACGGCGGGGAAGAGCCGCGGACCGCTCTTAAGCGCGAGTTGGCCGAGGAAATCGGCACCGATCAATTCCGCATCATCGGCGAGTATCCGGATTGGCTCACTTACGATTTGCCGCCCGAACTGGTGGGGGTGGCGCTCGGCGGCCGGTATCGCGGCCAGCGGCAGCGCTGGTTCGCCTTGCGCTTTGTTGGAGATGATACCGAGATCCGGCTGGACCGGGACCCGCATCCGGAGTTCGATGCGTGGCGCTGGGCGGCGCTTCAGGAACTGCCGCAACTCGCGATCGCGTTCAAGCGCCCGATTTATGAGATTCTCACCGCTTCGTTTGCCCGCTTTGCTGTTCCGGAGCCGGCCTCATGAGTGAAGGATCGCATCTCGAGCGATGGAACGCACGCTTCGCATCGGAAGAGTACCTTTTCGGAACGGCACCGAATGCTTTCCTTGCGGCTGAACGCGGTCGGTTCCAGGCGGGCTGGACGGCACTCGTGCTCGCTGACGGCGAGGGGCGGAACGGAGTCTGGCTCGCCCGCCAGGGAATGATCGTGACCACGATCGATTTCTCCCCGACCGGTATCGCGAAAGCCAAACGGCTCGCCGCCCGCTTCGGCGTGGTCATCAACACCATCCTCGCCGATCTCAATCACTGGGACTGGCCGCGCGGAAAATTCGACCTTCTGGTCGGTATCTTCATGCAGGTGCTCGACCCGATCGATCGCGCCCGCGTCTTCGAGCGAATGAAGCGGGCACTGAAGCCGGGCGGCCTCCTGCTGGTGCAAGGATACCGACCGGAGCAGCTCGCCTATGGCACCGGCGGGCCCCCGACCGCGGAGAACCTCTACACTGAGGAACTGCTACGCGAGGCGTTTTCCGACTTCGCCATTCTCCGGTTGCAATCGCATGACTCGGTGATCCACGAAGGCAGCGGCCACGACGGAATGTCCGCACTCATCGACCTCGTGGCACGCCGTCCAGCCGACTGAGATCGACGGGCACGTTCTTTCCCGGACGGTTTTGCCGCAAGGTCCCAGGACGGAGATTCCGCGGAATTGACCGCCTGCTATCAGATCTCCGCGCTGCTTCGTGGTCGCACCCCGCGTCTTCATTTCGAGGAGTCCAAGCGTGGCCGCCAGTACCCTTTTTCTGCGTGGGTGAGCCACAACTACAAGCCGCATGGCACGACCACATTGTTCGCGGCCCCCGAAGTCGTCACGGGCAAAGTGCTAGCGGTACATTCAAAGCACCGGCGTCGGGTTGAGTTTCTTGGCTTCATGGACCGAGTCGCCGCCGTCAATCCGGAGCGGGAACTTCAGGTCCTGCCCGATCATCTCAGCACCAACAAGAAGAACGAGCGCTGGCTCGAGCGACATCCGAACGTGCATTTCCATTTCACCCCAACCCGGCCGTCCTGGCTCAATCAGGTCGAGACCTGGTTTTCCATCCTCCAGCGGCGGTCGCTGACCGGCGCTTCGTTCGCCGCCCTCGCCCGGTTGCAGGAGCACGTCGACGCCTTCGTTACCCCGACGGCCACACTGCCAGATGCTCACCTGGACCAGGAAAGAGTTTACCGGCGGCGGTTCAACAACCGCCGTATCAGCCAAGTATGATCCAGCGTACGCAGGTGTGGCCGAGGCGTTCACGGCGGCTTGAGGCCGAGTGGTTCTCTACGCATCGGGAGACCTTCTCCTACCACCCGCTCACACGCGGCCAGACGGCAGCTACCGTCTCGTTGTCGTCGGTCACGTAGTAGCGGTTATGCTGCGCGACGGTAAGACAGGTGTGATTGGGTGCAACCCGTACCTTCTCGCCCACCTTGATTGCAGGGAACGGCAGCGACGGATCCAACGCCACGTCGCCATGCTCCTGCCAGACCCTCGCGACGACTGCCCTGCCGAAGTGCGGACGTCCGGCGAGATCGCGGACCAATCCGAACCCGCAATCCTCCGCGGTCGCCTCGGTGCTACGATCCTTGGAGAGCGCAATCGCACCGGCATCGATCAGGAAGCGGTGCCGGTCCGGCTTCCGGCCGATCACGCTTGCCAGCACGGTGACGGCGATATCCTCTGGCCCATGCGTGCCGAGAAGCGCCTGGAACAGATCGCCGAACATATAGACGCCTGGCATGACC
>JBOHMK010000330.1:0-5278 GCA_050730115.1 Acetobacteraceae bacterium | reverse complement strand
CCTGCGCGATGGCGCCGCAATTCATGATGGCGACGCGATCGGCGAGCACGGTTGCGTCCGCCTGGTCGTGGGTGACGAAGATCGCCGGAATTCCGGCGTCCCGCAGGAACGCACCAAGCTCGTCACGCAAGCCCTCGCGGGTGCGGGCATCCAGTGCGGCGAAAGGCTCGTCGAAGAGAAACAGCTCGGGCTCTCTCACCAGCGCACGGGCGAGTGCGGTGCGCTGCTTCTCGCCGGGGCTCAGGTCGTGCGGGTAACGGTGAGCCAGGTGTTCAATGCCGAAGCGGGCAAGCAGGCGCCGGATCTCGGGGGCCGCGCGCCGCGCATGCGGGGCACCTTTCGCACCGAGGCTGAAGGCGACATTGGCAGCCACCGTGAGATGGGGAAAGAGGCCGTAGTTCTGAAACACCAGCCCGACGTCGCGGCGCTCCGGCGGGAGCAGGGTGACGTCGCGGCCGGCGATCAGGATTCTTCCTTCGCGCGGGCGATGGAACCCGGCGATGGTTTCGAGCGTGGTCGACTTGCCCGCCCCGTTCGGCCCCAGAAGGGCCAGGATCTCGCCGGGTGCAACCGCGAGGCGCACATGGTTGAGCGCAAATGCTCCGAGTTGCAGAGAGAGATCCTCGACCGCAATGGCCGGAGCCTTCATCTGCCGTCACCGGACAGCCGGCCCTGCCCATGGGCGAAACTGCGAAACAGAATGAGGAGTACCAGCGAGACTGCCAGCAGCAACGTCGCCATTGCGGCGGCCTGGGGCAGGCCGAAACGAAGGAAGAGCTCGTAGATCTTCACCGGCGCGGTCATCGGGTAATAGACCAGGATCACCACCGCGCCGAACTCGCTGATGGCTCGGGCGCAGGTGAGGGTGAGGCCGGTTGCGATGCCGCGCCAGGCCAGGGGCAGCGTCACACGCCAAAGAACGCGCCACGGTCCCATGCCAAGCGTTCGCGCCACTTTCTCGAGCCTGGGATCGACCGCTTCGAAGCCGATCCGTGCCGCGCTCACTGTGTAGGGCGCGGAGACGAACAGCATGGCGATGACGATGCCGGCGATCGTGCCCCAGAACCGGAGGCCGAACCAGGCGAGAGCCGGGGCGCCGAAAAACCCGTTACGGCCGAAGACGAACAAGAGCGCGATGCCGGCGACGGTGTGCGGCACGGCAAGCGGGATATCGACCATTGCAGCGACGATGCCCTGCCCCGGAAACGCCACCCGGGCGAGCGCATAGGCGAGCGGAACGCCGAGCAGAGCGGCAGCCGCGGTCGCCAGAAGAGCCGCCTCGATGCTGAGCAGGATCGCTTCCCGAACGGCAGGAACCGCGGCGACGTTGAGGAGGCTCTCACCCGACTGGCTGAGTGCCAGCCCGAGCAGCGGCGCGATGATGAAGGCAAGGAGAACGCTGCCGAGGAACCACGAGGCCAGGAGCACGCCAGTCGCTCGCGCAGGCGCAGCGGGGCGGCCGATGAGGGACCGGGGACGAAGTGGCGCGGCTCGGTATTCGCTCAAGGAATGCATGGTCAGGCCGCCTCTACCGCCCGGACACAGTCGCGGCCCGAGATTACCATGCCGGCCAGGGTTGAACGACGTCACGAATCGCCGGCGGCATCGCTTCAGGATGCACGCCGTACGCCGGAGCGATGACGCGAAAGCCGGACTTCGCCATGATCGCCTGCCCTTGCGGCCCGAGCAACAGTGCAACGTATTGGGCGGCAAGAGCGGGCTCGCGGGCGTTGGTGGGGATGGTCACGGCATAGACGATCGGCTTCCCGGGCAGCTCGCCGTTCTTCGTTCTGGCGACAGCGGACTCGTAGAATGCGGCGTCGGCGGGATCGGAAAGATCGATCTTCGCCGGCAGCCGCAGATACTCCAGCCCGTGCTGCATCGCATCCGAGCGGTAGATCGCGAGGTAATCGATTTCGCCAAGCTGCAGGGCAGCGAGCAGCGAGGTCTCCGTGTTGCGCATGTTGGCGAGCGGAGCATTGGCCAGAATTCCGGCGGCGAACCCAGGAGCCTTGTAGAATTTCGCCGCGAGATTCAGCATCTGGATGGTCTGATAGCCGGAAGGATCTGTGTCGGGGTTGGAACGACCGATTTCCACACCCGGGCGGGCCAGCACCTGGTACCAGTTCTCAGGCGTGATGTCGTTTGCGAACCGGCTTTTCGGGGTGTAGGCGAAGGTGATCGCATTGCCTGCGAAGCCCACGTACCAGCGTGCATAATTCTTTCCGTCATCGGCGCTGAAGAGGTATTTCGGGATCACATGATAATCCGCCACACCGAAGACGTCGGTCTGGTGATGGAGTGCGGTAATTCGTCTTGCCAGCATGACACTGCCGCCGAACTCCGGCTCGACGGTGACATCGGGATGGAGCTTCTGAAAGAGCGTGTCGAGCTCGCGGAACGGCACGGCGAGGGTGCCGGCGCCGTAAACTGTCAGAATGGTGTTCTGGGCGCCATGTGCCTGATCTGCTTTTACCCCCAGGAGGAGCAGGAAGGCGGCGAGAGAGGCTGAGACGATGGAACGCTTCATTGGCATCGTTTCCCCGGTTGGAGGAGGACAGGAAGTGCGCGGCGCGAGATCCTCCGACGAGGTCGGCGCGACGAGGACGCTTATCACAGAATGAAAGCGGCGCCATTGCCCTCCTGCCGGCACAGCCTTCGGAGCCGACGAATGCGCAACTGGCGAGCGCCCCCGCCTCCATGAATGAGTCTCTGTGAATGAGTCTCTGTGAAAGAGTCTCTATGAAACGTGAGGCGTGACGTCGGGCTTGCGTGGCCAGGGATCGAGCGCGAGCGCCAATTGCTCGGCCGTGGCTTCGCCGAGGTCGATCACGCCATTGGCGTAGGGGATCTCGTCGGGTGTCTCGGGATCGAATGCGGCGCTCTCGTGCCCGCTCTGCACAAACAGCACCACGAAGTGTTCCGCGACATCGGCTGGAAACTGCTCGAGCGTCAGGCGGCAAATCCGGGTGACGCGGGCAAGCAGGTGGCCGCTGGCGCGAACGACCGCGCCGGGTTCGCGCGAAAGCGCGAACGTGCAGGAAAGCGTCGCCAGAGACGGCAGATCGAACCGGCGCGCCAGGGCACGACATTCTACGGAGTTTGCCGCAACATCGATCCGATACCCGCCCGGCGGGATCGTGGCGAGGCGGAGCGGGCGGGAAAACTCCTGGGGTATTGGATCTCGGGTCATGCGCCGCCACCAGGCGGACCGAGAAAGCTTGCCGAGCCCTGAGCGAGCCGCGCGATCGGCTGACCGGCGAGGTAGGCGCACTCGTCGCGGACCAGCCGTGCCAGGGAAGCCGGCCCTCGAGCCGGCGGCCGGCCGCGCCAGACGTTGCGCGCAAGCGCACTCTCGAGAGCGGCGGGGTCAGTGTCGGCAAGCGCGGCGGCGTAGGCGGCGGCGCGGCCGTGGAAGGCCGTCCACATGGCCTTTACCCGTTTGCCGACGGAGAGATCGCCCACGCCCATTTCGCGAAGTGTGACGTCCATGTCACTGAACATTGCGTCGAAAACTGCCTGGGCGAGCTGGTGGCCAAGAGGCGGTTCGGCTTCCAGACGAAGGACGAGGAGGGCGGCGTAAAGGCTGACCAGGTCGAACCGGCCATCGAGCGTGTCGGGGACTGCGAGGTCGCGATAGAGCGCGGGCGCGCGCGCTGCGGCGACCACCGTGCCGTAGAGCGCGAAGCCCACCTGCTCATGCTGCCGTCGGACCGCGAACACTTCCTCTGCCTTTCATGCCGTCCGGAAAAGATTGACTTGTGCCGCCCCCCGTGACACCGGATTCGCGGGCGAGCGGCTGACAGGGCGCCCAGGCCGAGTGACGCCACGAACAAAGGGCCACGGGCATAGGGCCAGGGTCAACAGGCTTTGCGGGCGAAAGGCGCCGTCCTCATGGCGCTGACGGGGGACCAAGACCGGGACCCGATGACTGGGAGACGAATCGAGGATGACCACCCTCTATCCGAATCGCAAACAGCCAGGCGCAGCGAGACGGCGGAACCGGCGGGGCCCCCGAGTTCTACCCCTGGGCGTTCTGTCCCTGGTCGGGCTGGCGCTGGTGCTCCCGTTGGGACTCGCTGGATGCTCGGTCTTCCAGGCACCCCTCAACTACCGCGGCCAGAAGATCACCGGGGACGAGTTGAAGCAGTTGGTGCCCGGGACGACGACAGAGGTCGACGTCACCGCGCTGCTCGGCTCGCCGACCAGCCGCGGCCTCTTCGAGCCGAACCGGTGGGCTTACATGGACCAGGTCACACAATCACGGATCGGACGCATGCCCGGGGTTGTTGGTCAGGAGGTCGTAGTCCTCACCTTCAATGATCAGGGGGTGCTCGAGCAGGTGCAGCACCTGGATCGCAAAGAGGCGGTAAAGGTCAGCATGGCCGGCGGAGCGACGCCGTCGCCCGGCGGCAGCGCCTCGTTCTTCCAGCAACTCATCGGTAACGTCGGGCGTTATGCGCCGACGCCGCTGCCGAACACCGGGACCGGCGGGCTCTCGGGCGGGCTGCCGGCAGAGTGACGCCGGCGGGCTTCGGGCGGCGAATGCGCGCCGGGATGCCCGACTTCACGCTGGAAGGTAGCGCGGCCGGCCGGGTCGCGGGCGTGGACGAGGCCGGGCGCGGCCCGTTGGCCGGCCCGGTGCTGGCGGCCGCGGTGGTGTTCCGGGCACCTCCGCCGGCGGCTCTTGCCGGGCTGATCGATGACTCGAAACGACTTCCCCGCGAGGCGCGTGAGAGAGCGTTCCGGGCGCTCACCGGCGATGCGGTGGTCGAGATTGGCGTCGGTGCTGCCTCGGTCACGGAGATTGCGGCACTGAATATCCTGGGTGCGACGCTGCTTGCCATGTGCCGGGCTGTGGCGCGCCTGCCGAAGCCGCCGGATCTCGCGCTGATCGACGGGAATGTGGTCCCGACCCTTGCCTGCCCGGCACGCGCGGTGGTGGGAGGGGACCAGCTCTCGCTTTCGATTGCCGCCGCCTCGATCATCGCCAAGGTGCTGCGCGACCGCGGGATGAGGCGCCTTTCGGCCCGCTTCCCTGGCTATGGCTGGGAGCAGAATGCAGGCTACGCGACCCCGGCGCACCTTGAGGCGATCGGGCGGTTGGGGGCTACCCGGCATCACCGGCTGGGGTTCGGGGAGCTGCTGAGGGTGGCCAGAGTCTGCCGCAGTTGACGCGGCGCGGGCGGACCGACCACGATAGGGCCTCTCGCTCACTCCCGGAGATTGCACGTCATCGTCCACGAGTTGCCGCTCGACCAGTTGCTGCTCGGCGAGT
>JBOHMK010000329.1:0-4767 GCA_050730115.1 Acetobacteraceae bacterium | reverse complement strand
ATCCTGGCGGCGATCGCCGCCGGATCGAGCGGGTCGAACAGGGCGTCCACCCGACCGATGACTTCCGGGATGCCGGTCCGGTTGGCGCCGATGGTCGGCGCACCGCATTGCATCGCCTCGAGAACAGGAAGGCCGAACCCCTCGAAGAGCGAGGGAAAACAGAATACGCGACAAAGATTGTAGAGGAAGACCAGATCATCGTCGGCGACAAAGCCGGTCAGGACGAGTTCGTCCGGCCCGAGCCCCGAGCGCTCGGCGCGGCGGTGAATAGCGGCCAGGCTATCGCGATCGAACGCCCCCACAATCGCCAACTGCTGCTGGGCGCGCGTCGGTTCGGGCAGACGCGCCCAGGCGGCGAGCAACCCTTCGATATTTTTGCGCGCATCGGCGCCGCCCGTGTACAGGACGAACGGGCGCGAGAGGCCGAAGCGCGCCAGGATCCGGCCCCTCTCTTCTTCAGTCAGGACCATCGGCCGGAAGCGGGCGTCGGCGGCGTTGGCAACCACTACCGCTTTTTCCCCCGGCAGATCGAGCCGCGCCATCGCCTCGCGCCGGGACCAGTCGGAGACGGGCAGCCAAAGCCCGGCACGGCGAAGGCTGGTGATCTTGCGCTGATAGCCATTCGCGACCGCCGGATCGGCAAGGTAGAGGTCGGGGCGCATGAGGGGGATCAGATCATGGATCGCAACCGCCGCCCGCGTGCCATCGGTGATCTGACCGACCGAGGTCACGGCATCGTCGACGAGCCCCTCGAACAGGCTCGGCAGATAGACGATGTCGGGCTCGAGACCGGCAATGAACGACTCACGGAGGATTTCGCCGGCCGACCGCCGCCAGTCGTTGGCAGGATTGTTTCCCGCCGCCGGCATCGGCGTCCTCCAGACCACGATCCGCTGCTGCGGCAGCAGCCTGTCGAACAGGGCGCGGAGCGGTTCGATCGTTTCGGGGAATGCGTCATTGAGGGCGATCCAGACTTCATGGCTCGCGGCCTGGCGCAGCAAGGCCTCGGTCAGTGCCAGCGCATAGCGGCCGATCCCTCTCTCCCGGTTCCCGGCTTGCGCGGCCTGGAGGTCGATCAGCAGCCTCATGCCCGCAAACTCTTTCGCCCGCGCCGGCCACGGCCGCCCGCGAGTTTCCGGTAGAGATCACGAACTCCTTCGATTTCGTCTTCGAGGTCCGCTTCGTCGGGCTCGGCTGAGGCCGTGCGGCGGCGACGCGCGGCACGCTCGATCTCCCGCGCCCGATCATTGCGGAGCGCGACCCTGAGGCGGCTCTGCAGGCGTGGAAATTTCGCAAGGATTTGTCTGAGGATGCCGGCAACCGGCGGATGCGCGCGGACGCAATCGGCGAGTCTCGCAAGAAGAAAGCCGCCGACGCGGCGCGGACGGCTGCCGGGCTTGCAGGTGAGCCACGCCCGGGCTCCGACCAGGAACCAAGTCACGCCCCGCAGCAACCGGTGAGCCTGCCGCCGGGCCCGATAGTTGCTATCCAGCAATGACCGGACCTTGCTCCCGGTTCCGTCAGGCACCGCCGTGCCCCTCCTTTCGGTTGTCTTCCATGGTGGGAAGCCCGTGCTCCGATGACGGCATCGGCCGAACGTCCGTGAGCCTCCCGGGTGCGGGTTGCAGATACTCTGAGGCAAACCCGCGCACCAAGTTCGAAGTTGCCAATCTAAACCCGATTGATTGCAGAAGAAACCAGCCACTTGCAGCGGAATGATGGCGGAGCGCGGCCCTGATCGCGGGCCGCGTGCTCGGGATCGCGCTCCCGTACCGACGACACGCGCGTCACCTGAGTGCTACGGCGAAGCCCTTTTGCGTGGCCGGTCGTGCCATCATCGCTTTGTACCAGCGCGCGACGTTCGGAAAATCGGCGAGATCGACCTTGTGGCGCTCGTGCCGCCAGGCCCAGCCGAGGATCGCGAAGTCGGCGATCGAGAGTTCGCCGGCGAAACAGGGAACCTGGCCGAGGCGCCGGTCCATCACGCCATAGAGGCGACGAGTCTCCTTCATGTAGCGATCGAGGCCGTACCGCCGATCGGCCTCGTTTTCAACCTGCAAGAAATGATGCACCTGGCCCGGAAACGGCCCGAAGCCGCCCATCTGGAACATCAGCCATTCCAGCACCGGAACCTGTGCGCGCATCCCGGTCGGCCAGAACTTGCCGCTCTTCGCCCCGAGATAGATCAGGATCGCCCCGGATTCGAAGACGCTGATCGGGGCCGCGTCCGGACCGTCAGGATCGATGATGGCCGGGATCTTGTTGTTCGGGCTGATTTTCAGGAATTCGGGTTCGAACTGCCGGCGGTTGGAGATATCGACCGGCCGAACCCTGTACGGCAGGCCCATCTCTTCGAGGGCGACGCTGATCTTGCGCCCGTTGGGCGTGTCCCAGGCAAACAGCTCGATCGTCATCCGGAAGTTCCTATGCCAGCCGCTTCTTCAGCGTCTCGTTGACAAGCGCGGGATTGGCCTTGCCGCCCATCGCCTTCATGACCTGGCCCACGAAGTAGCCGAACAGCTTCTCCTTGCCAGCGCGATATTCCGCGACCTTGGCGGATTCGCGGGCCAGCACCTCTGCCACAGCGGTCTCGATGGCGGAGCTGTCCGTTACCTGCCGGAGGCCCTTGCGAGCGACGATGGCGGCCGGCCCCTCGCCGCTTGCCTCCATCTCTTCGATCACTTCCTTGGCAATGCGTCCGTTGATCGTGCCATCGGCGATCATATCCAGCAATGCACCCGCGGCTTCGGCGGCGAAGATCGTGGTCGAACCAAAGCTCTCGCCGAGACGGTTCAACGCCGCCTGAAGGTCTCCCAGCATCAGGTTGGCAACCGTCTTCGGCTGCCGGCCCGCGGCCAGCCGCTCGAAATAATCGGCGGTGGCAGCATCCGCCACCAGCAGCGAAGCGTCGTAGGCAGAAAGGCCGTAGCCGGCCATGAAACGCGCCTTCTTGGCATCCGGCAACTCGGGCAAGGCGGTTCGGAGGCCTTCGATCCAGGCGGGATCCAGGGTGAGAGGGACGAGATCGGGATCGGGAAAATAGCGATAATCGTGGGCCTCTTCCTTGCTCCGCATGCTGCGGGTTGCGCCGCGTGCCGGATCGAACAGACGGGTTTCCTGAATGACCTCGGCGCCCGCTTCCCAAATTTCGACCTGGCGATGCGCTTCGACCTCGATCGCCTGCATGACGAAGCGAACGGAGTTGACGTTCTTGACCTCGCAGCGGGTGCGCAAGCCCTCGCCCGGGCGGCGCACCGAGACATTGACGTCGGCCCGGAGCGAGCCTTCTTCCATGTTGCCGTCGCAGGTGCCGAGATAGCGGAGGATGGTGCGAAGCTTGCGGAGGTAGAGGCCGGCTTCTTCCGGGCTCCTGAGATCGGGCTCGCTCACGATCTCCATCAGTGCCACCCCGGCGCGGTTGAGGTCGATATAGGTTTTCGAGGGATGCTGATCGTGCAAGGATTTGCCGGCATCCTGCTCGAGATGCAGCCGCGTGATGCCGATCTCCCTCTGGGTGCCGTCAGCCAGCTCGATCGTGAGGGTTCCCTTGCCGACCAGCGGTTCCTGGTACTGGCTGATCTGATAGCCGGCAGGAAGATCAGCATAGAAATAGTTCTTGCGATCGAAGCGGCTTCTGAGATTGATCGCCGCATTGAGGCCGAGCCCGGTGCGGACGGCCTGGGCGACGCACTCGCGGTTGATGACCGGAAGCATTCCGGGAAAGGCAGCGTCCACCAGGCTCACCTGGCTGTTGGGAGCGGCGCCAAACGCAGTTGCGGCGCCGCTGAAGAGCTTCGCGTTCGACACGACCTGGGCGTGCACCTCCATGCCGATCACGGTCTCCCACGGACCGTTGTGACCTTCGATGTGATAGCTCATGAGCGGTCGCTCATATCGGCGCCTGCCCGGCGCGAAGCGCCGGCAATTGGGCGAAGCCGGCGGCCCGTTCGAGTGCGGCGGCGACCGTCAAGACCGTTTCTTCACCGAACGGACGGCCGATCACCTGCAGGCCAAGCGGCAAGCCGTCGGCGTCGAGCCCGGCGGGCACCGAGATCGCAGGTACACCGGCGAGATCCGCCGGCACGGTGAACACGTCATTCAGATACATGGTGACGGGGTCTTCTGTTTTGTCGCCCTCGGCGAACGCGGCGGAGGGCGCGGTCGGGACCAGAAGCGCATCGACCGTGGCGAATGCATCGGTGAAATCCTTGAGGATCAGCGCCCGGATCTTCTGCGCCTTGAGATAGTAGGCGTCGTAATAACCGGCAGAAAGGACGTAGGTGCCGATCAGGATCCGGCGCTTGACTTCCGGACCGAAGCCTCGCCCCCGCGTTTCTTCGTAGAGATCGATGAGGTCTTCGCCCGGCACGCGGAGGCCATAGCGCACGCCGTCGTAGCGGGCGAGATTGGCGGAGGCCTCGGCCGGAGCGACGATGTAGTAGGTCGGCAGGCCGTATTTCGTGTGCGGAAGCGAAACCTCGAGCGTGGTTGCGCCGGCTTCCCTGAGCCAGGCGAGACCCGAGCGCCACATTTCCTCGATTTCAGCGGGCATTCCGTCAACGCGGTACTCGCGCGGGATGCCGATGCGAAGACCGCGGACGCTGGCTTTGCAGGCCGCGGCGTAATCGGGGACCGGGAGGTCAACGGAGGTGGAATCGCGCGGATCGTGTCCGGCCATCGAGCCGAGCAGGATGGCGCAATCCTCGACGCTGCGCGCCATCGGGCCCGGGTGATCGAGCGACGAGGCGAAGGCGATCACCCCATAGC
>JBOHMK010000328.1:0-2332 GCA_050730115.1 Acetobacteraceae bacterium | reverse complement strand
CAGCCGCTCGATCCGGGGCTGATTGCGGCCGGACGCCTGCCGGTGCAGCGCAACGCCGCGGGCCATGAGATCGCCCCCGCTGTCGGGACAACCGCCGCTCAAGCGAGCCCGGCACCAGCACCCGCATCGCAGCAGAAAGAAGCCGTGACCGTCCCGGCACCGAAAGTGACCGTGACGGTGACATCACCGTCACTGCCTGAGCGGGCCGCAATGCCCGATACCAGCCGAAGCAAGACCGGGCGGATCGTCCTAGCAGCGAGCGCGGATGACTGGATCAGTGTCACCGATGCGTCGGGGCACATTGTTCTCGACCGGCTTCTGCACCAGGGCGACAAGCTTGCGCTGCCGGAGGGAAGCGGGTTCGTCTTCACTGCCGGAAACGCTGCGGCGACGACCTTGCTGGTCGATGGCAAACAAGCACCACCGCTCGGCGGCGAAGGGCAGGTGATCAGCAACCAGCCGGTCGATCCCGCACTGATCGCAGATGGGCGCCTGCCGGCGCAACTCGCGGAGGCGCAGGTCGCGAACCAGCCCTCTGCCGCTCGGTCTGCCGGCGAGACCGCGCCGCCGGCGCGGGCACTTCTGCGCCCGGTGGCGATGATCGTGCCGGTTCAGTCATCGGAATTAAGTGCAGCGTCGCCGCCGCAGGCTGCCAAGCCGGCAGCACCAATCAAGAGTGGGCCGATCAGGATGGCGCCGCTCCACCCCGCCGGAGTGCAGCGAAGCGCGCCAGTCGCAGGATCTGCCTCCGGGCCGGCGATGGCAGCGACCGCGGCGCCGCGGGTGGCAGATCCGCGTTCGCTCGGAGCCACGATCGCGCTCCGATCGGGCTCGGGCCAGGTGGTCAACCTCTCGGTGCCGGCGGCGAGCGTGTTCACGGCCGACCCCAAGGTTGCCGATGTCCGGCCGGCCAGCCCGACGAGCCTGTTCGTGCTCGGGGTCGCGCCTGGTGAAACCACCATCGCAGCTCTGGATCAGGCAGGCCATCCGATTGCCCAATATCGCGTCATCGTCACACCTTCGGCGTTCGGGCCTGACGCCGCGGCAGCGGCGATCAGCCGTCTGATGCCGGGGGCGCAAATTCGCCTGAGCGCACTGCCGGATGGGCTCACGGTTTCGGGAACGGTGGCCAATCCGGCCGATGCCGCCGAGATCATGGCGCTCGTCAACGGCTTCGTCGGCCCGAAGGAGGTGGTACACGACGAACTGAGCGTGCTCTCGGACGTGCAGGTTTCGTTGCAGGTCAGGATCGCCGAGATGTCACGCACCATCACGCGGGAACTCGGCGTGAACTGGCAGGAACTCGGCACCACGGGCGGCAAGATCACCGCGAACTTCATGGCGCCGAGCGCGCTTGCGTTCCTGAATGAGGCACAGAACACGTTCAATTTCACGTATCACAGTGGAAATACGAACGTGAATTCGATCATTGACGCGCTGGCGCAAGATCAGTTGGCGCGGCTGCTCGCAGAACCCAATCTCACGGCGATGAGCGGACAGACGGCGAGCTTCCTCGTCGGCGGCGAGTATCCGATTCCGGTCTCCGAGCAGAACGGATCGATCGCCATCCAGTTCCAACCTTACGGCGTTTCGCTCTCGTTCATCCCGACGGTGCTTGCCGACAATCGCATCAGCCTCAGGGTCCGCCCGGAGGTCAGCGAGCTGACCAACCAGGGCGCGGTGCAGTTGAGCGAAGGGAACTCGACGATCCAGATACCGGCACTCCTGGTGCGCCGCGCAGAGACTACGGTCGAGCTCGGCAGTGGCCAAAGCTTTGCGATTGCCGGGTTGTTGCAGGATCAGGCGACCCAGGTTGATCAGGGTTTGCCGGGCCTCAGCGAAATCCCGATCCTTGGTGCGCTCTTCAACTCCAACAGTTTCCAGCGCCAGGAGACCGAACTCGTCATCGTCGTCACTCCCTATATCGTTCGCCCGGTCGCCCGCCCATCGCTCCTCCGGCTGCCGACCGACACATGGTCCCCACCCAACGATCTCGAGCGCATCCTGTTTCATCGCCAGCTAGGGCGCAGCAGTGCGGCGGCGCCGGCCACGCGGATTCCGGGCGACGCCGGGTTCATCACGCAATGAGGAGAACGAACGTGCGCATTCTCAGGCTCTCCCTTGCGCTTCCGCTCGTGCTTGCAGCGTCCGGCTGCACGATGGTGCAGAACCCGATGATGCGTGAGGGCACCTGGCATCCCACGGGCGCCAATGCCGCCAACCTTGCGGCGATGGCTGCCAACCCGCACGACCTCGCCGGGGGCGAGGCGGCGACCGGAACGATCGGCCCGGAGGCCGCGTTGCCGGTGGCACGGCTCAGGGCAGACAAGGT
>JBOHMK010000327.1:0-3151 GCA_050730115.1 Acetobacteraceae bacterium | reverse complement strand
CCCACGTATCGATCAGCTCGAAGCGGTCGCCTGGCGGCGCAGCACCCGGCCTGCCGGCTACGATGGGATCGAGCGCGAGCAGCGAGGCGGCGTCCTCCTGAGAGATCCCGATCGCCGCGGCGTCGCTCGGGACGATCGCAGCCGGCTGTGTCGCCTTCCTGAGGCCGATCGGGCAGAGACGTAATCCGCCTTGATAATATCAGCAGGCCATCTCCACGTTGTGAAGGAAGTCAAAGATGTCACCTTGGCCAGGTCCTCCGGCATTCGCCCCCGTGCCGACGGCCATAGCGATGGACATCATCGAGGTGAATTGCGCCGCGCCGGCCGGATCCTTAGATTTGCCGGTCGCATCGTCGATCTCCGCGAGACCGGCAAACTTGCCGGCTGCCACCCCAAGAATCGAGGACATCGTCGCCGTGTCGATGACGCTTGTCGGCACGGTATGACTCTGGTCGGTGCTGCTCGAGAAATCGGTCGTGCAACCGACCGTCTGCCCCTCGGCGTAGCTGGCCGTGCTCGCCCTGAGCGAGTCAGCGGGCGGTGCATAGATGATCGTCACCGGCGAGACCGGAATCGTGAACGCGCCCAATGCACCGCCAACTACGCCCGCCGGCCGGTGGATGAGCAGCGAATCGGAATGCGAGATACCGTTTGCCTGCCCCGTCCACTGAGCGGTGCTGGCGTCCCAGATGTCGACACTGACACTGGTCTGAGAGGCACTCGCCGTCACGGTGATCCCGTTGGCGGTCACGCTCCAGACCTGCGGCAGGGGCCGCGAAACGGCGAAAACGAGTTGCAACCGCTGCAGCGCTGCCTTTGGCGCAGGCTGGATGGTGATGGTCCGCCGCCACACATCGTGCGGCGGCCGGCGTTGTCTGGTAATCTGCGAGGTGACCCATCGCTCGCCTTCGAAATGGCCCGGCGGATTCCGTTGCACCTCCCCGGACCGATGCGGGATCGGCTCAGGGTCGGTCTCGGTTTTTGTGCTCAGGCCGCTGAACGCGCGGTTGTCGACATCAAGTGTTCCAACCTCGAGCATGAGATAAGGCGCCGACGGCGTGAATTGGCCCTCATACCGCTTCAGCAACTGATAGATGCTATCCGGTGTTTCCGACATCCGTTCCTCCTTGAGCCCGGCTCGCAAAGTTCCGATGGCGGCGACCAGCGACTGGAACCCGTACTGCCACCAGGGCGCAGCTCGGCTTCATTCGCGAGGCGTGCCGCACGTATGCCGCCACCGGTTCGGCGCCAGGATCTATTCGAGACGGTAGCGTTTTCAACCACAACGAGCTGATCCGTAATCGCCTCGCAACGATTGGCTGACCGGGTTGCGTGGCCCGGCGAAGTGTGATTCCTCGCCGGTCTGCGAAGTCGGGCGGGAGGGTATCATCCGGAACCGGAACCCCTCCGCCGCCATTCCGCGTGTTCCGCGCGGGGAACCTTCCTCTACGGACGGAGACGATGAACGCATGTGATGTCGTGGTGGTCGGCGCCGGGGCTGCCGGGCTGGGCGCAGCGCACACGCTGCAGGCCGCCGCGCAGACGGTCATCGTGCTCGAGGCAAGCGGCCGGATCGGCGGCCGCGCCTGGACCGCGTTCCCCGCCGCGCTGGGTGGCGACTGGTTCGATATGGGCGCCCAATGGCTGCACAACTCGGAAACGAACCCGCTGGTGCCAATCGCCGACCACGCCGGCGAGAGACTCCTCAACGCTGATCGCCTGCGGAGCCGGCGGACATTCGTCGGCGGCAGGCTCGCCAGCGCGGCGGAGCTTGCCGACTATGCCGCCGCCTGGCTGCGTTTCAGCGCGCGGGCGGACGAGCTGCTACGGGCGGCGGGGCAGGTTGATGCGAGCCTTTCCGACGTCGCGCGCTCGCTTCCTTTCGACCCTTGGGCGCTGACGGTCGAGGCATGGGAGGGCCCGGTGATCGACGCCGCAGATGCCAACGCAATCAGCCTCCGTGATTGGCAGGCAAACCGGCTCACCGGGAGCAACGTTGTCCCGCAAGGCGGCATCGGCCGCTTCGTTCAGGGCCAGCTCGCTGCCGGCCTCGAAATCCGGCTCGGCACGCCGGCAAGAGGCGTCCAATGGGGCGGCCCGGTCACGATCGTCACCGACGAAGGCACGCTCAGGGCAGAACATTGTATCGTCACCGCCTCGACCGGCGTGCTCGCGGAGGGGACGATTGCCTTCGAGCCGCAATTGCCGGCAGAGATCGCCGCAGCGATCGCCGCGCTGCCCATGGGTCTCGCGTTGAAAGTGCTGCTGCGGGCCCGCGGCGAAGACCGGCTCGATCTGCCAGCCCACTGCGTGCTGGACCAGCGGTGCGAACGAAGCGGAGATGCTCTGATGGTCTTTCAGTGCTGGCCCTATGGGCGGGACTATGTGCAGGGTTGGATCGGCGGCGCTGCCGCGTGGGCGCTCGCGCGACAAGGTGACGGCGCAGCCGGGGAGTTCGCACTGGCGGCTCTGGGTTCCATGTACGGGGCCCACTCGAAAGCCCTGTTCGATCCTCTCCCCGCGCTGGTGACCCATTGGGAGCAGGACCCGTGGGTGCGCGGCGCCTATTGCTACGCGCGCCCGGGCCAGGCCGGAGCACGGAAAACGCTCGGCCTGCCACTCGGTGGCGGACGCCTCATCTTCGCCGGCGAGGCCTGCCATGACCGGCTTGCCGGAACGCTCGGCGGAGCCTGGGAAAGCGGCGTGCACGCGGCGCGCGTGCTGCTCGGCGCGGTGCGCTGATGTTGTCGTTCTGGCGCAAGCCCCGGATCAACGTGATCGAGCTGCACGGCCTGATCGCGGCCCGACTCGGGCAGCTCAATATCCGGAGCGCCCAGCCGCTGATCGAAAAGGGCTTCGCCTCCGCCAAAGGACGGCCCGTGATCCTCGACATCGAAAGCCCGGGCGGCTCGCCGGTGCAATCCGATCTGATCGCAACCTTGATCCGCCGCCGTGCCGAGAAGGCAAAGGTCGAAGTGCACGCCGTGATCGGAGACGTCGGCGCCTCGGGTGGTTACTGGATCGCCTGCGCCGCCGATAAGATCCACGCCAACCCGATGAGCCTCGTCGGATCAATCGGTGTACGCGGCGGCGGATTCGGTTTCTCCGGGTTGATCGCGCGCATCGGGATCGAGCGGCGCCTTTACACCGC
>JBOHMK010000326.1:0-5836 GCA_050730115.1 Acetobacteraceae bacterium | reverse complement strand
GGCCGGCACCTTCGAGGTGCTGACGACGACCGGCAAATATTTCTGGATTCCGACGGAACGGGTGGCGAGCGTCACCTTTCATGCTCCGAAGCGGCCGCGCGACCTCTACCTCCGGCGGGCCAGCATGGATGTCCGGGCGGGGCCGGATGGCGAGGTCTATCTGCCAGTGATGTATGCGGATCCGGGCGGCGATGCGTCACCCGAGCAGCGCCTCGGCCGGGCCAGCGACTGGCGGGAGCTGGGAGCGGGATTGGTGCGGGGCGTCGGCCAGCGCACGTTCCTCGTCGGCGAGGACGCGCGCGGCATGATGGAGCTCACCCAACTCGAGTTCGATGAAGTTGCGGCCGGATGAGCGGACGAGGCGGGGATGGCGTCAGGGGGGGAGTGAGCCGCGCGGATGCGGGCCGACCGGTCTCGCCGCGCGCCCAGTTGCCGCTGATGGAGCGGCTGATCGACACCGCGCCCGAGCAGACGAGCGATCCGTCGCTGTCGGCGGCCGAGGCGATGACGATCCTGCGCCGCGCGGTGCGCCGCGATCTCGAGGCGCTGCTCAATGGACGCCGCCGCTTCCGCTCGGTGCCGGCCCAATTGACGGAGTTGCGCACCTCGCCGCTGGCGTTCGGCATCCCCGACTATACCGCGGGCACGTTCGTCGATCCCAGGCAGCGGGAACGGCTGCGCCGCGAAATCGAAGAAACCATCCGCCGTTTCGAGCCGCGCTTTGCCGAGGTCAATGTCACTCTGCTGACGCCGAAGGACAGCGTGGATGCAACCCTGAGGCTGAGGATCGAGGCGCTCCTGCATGCCGAGCCGGCGCCGGAGCCGGTGGCTTTCGACACCGAGGTCGAGACGGCCTCGCTCGAAGTATCGGTGAAAGAGCGGAGCAATGTCTGATGCCCTTCTCCCCTATTACAACCGCGAACTGAACGCGATCCGCGAACTGGCGCGAGACTTTGCGCTGCGCCACCCGAAGATTGCCGGCCGGCTTCGGCTGGCGCCCGACGCGATCGATGACCCGCACGTCGCACGCCTGCTGGAAGGGGTCGCATTTCTGGCGGGCCGCGTGCACCATCGGCTGGATGACGAGTTTCCGGAGCTGACCGACGCGCTGTTGAGCGTTCTCTATCCGCACTATCTGGCGCCAATGCCTTCGGCAGCGATCGCCGAATTCACCTGCCAGCCGGCGTTGACGCAGCCGCTTACGATCGGGCCCGGCTTTGCCCTCGAGACCGAGGCGGTGCGTGGGGAAAGCTGCCGGTATCGCACGGTCTATCCGCTGGTCCTCTGGCCGGTCATGGTCGAGGGGGTCAGGCTTTCGGGCCTGCCGCTCGCCGCACCCGCCAACAGCGACGCTGAAGGGGCGGCCGCGGTGCTGCGGATCACGCTCTCCTGCGCCGCGCCCGAAGCCACTTTTTCGGCTCTCGGGGTCGACCGGCTGCGGTTCTTTCTCCGTGGCGGCCCGACGGTTGCATTGGCCCTCTATGAGTTGCTGCTGGGGCAGACGCTGTCGGTTGCCTTCGCGGACGGACCGACCGATCCCAACCCGGTGATCGTCCCCGCGAGCGCGGTCACCGCGGTCGGGTTCGGCCCGGAAGAGGCCTTGTTGCCATGGCCGGCGCGGAGCTTCTCGGGGTTCCGGCTGCTCAGCGAATTTTTTGCGTTCCCGGAGAAGTTCCTGTTCTTCGACATCAATGGCATCGATGCGAAGACGCTGGTTGCCGCCGGCCGGCGCCTCGAGATTTTCATTTATCTTCGCCGGGCGGCGCCGGAGCTCGAGCGCGCGGTGGGGCCACAGACGCTGGCACTCGGCTGCAGCCCGCTCGTCAATCTCTTTCCGCAACGTTGCGAGCCGGTGCCGCTGGCCGAGACCGATACCGAGTATCGGGTGGTGGCCGACGCGCGGCGGCCGGCGGCGCTTGAAGTGTACTCTGTCGAGCGGGTGCGCGAGACCCGCGCCGACGGCTCGTCCCGCCCCTGGCACCCGTTCTATCGGCTGAGCCCGGGGGGAGCGGATGACGAGGAGCCAGGCGGATTCTACCACGCGGTCCGGCGGGCGAGCCCGGCACCGGCCAGCGGCACCGAGATGTTCCTTCAGCCGTTCGAGGCGGCTTCGGTCGCCACCCGTCCGGCCGACGCGGTGCTGTCCGTCGATGCGCTCTGCCTCAATCGGGATCTGCCGGCCGAACTGCCGTTCGGCGGCGGCCACCCGCGGCTGGCGCTGGTGGCGGGTGCGGCGGCGCTGACCGGGGTTACCTGTCTCACGGCCCCGACGCCGACGCTTCGCCCGCCGCTCAGAGAGCACGGCTTCTGGCGGCTGGTGTCGCACCTCTCACTCGGACATCTCTCGGTGGTCGGCGGCGAGGCCGGAGCGGTGGCGCTCAAGGAAGTGCTTCGGCTCTACGATCTTCGCGATTCGGCGGAGACGCACGCGGCGATCGAAGGGCTGGTCGGCGTCAGTGCCGCGTCCGGCGTGGCGCGGCTGCCGGGCGGGCGCCTCGGGGCGTTTTGCCGGGGGCTCGACGTGACGCTTGAATTCGACCCGCGCTCCTGGCAGGCGGCTGGCCTGTTCCTGATGGCGAGCGTGCTGGAGCGGTTTCTGGCGCTGCATGGCTCGGTCAATTCGTTCGTTCGCACCCGGGCGGTGCTGCGGGGCAAGCCCGGCCAAGTGGCGGCGTGGCCGGCGCGTGCGGGGGCGCGCGTGTTGCTGTGAGTGCCTCCACTCCGCTCGAGCGGCTGGCCCGGGAGCCGCGTCGCTTCGGTTTCGATGCGGCGGTGAGATTGGTGCTCGACGCTCTGCAAAGCGCGGATCCGGCGGCGATCCGCTTCCGCACGTTGCCGGGGCTCGCCTATCCGCCGGCCGAGGTGATGGGGTTTGCGCCGGGGGCAGGAGCCGAGCCGCCACGGCTGACCGTTGCGCATATGGGGCTCGCCGGCCCGATGGGCGTGCTGCCGCGCTTCTACACCGAGATCCTGGATGAGACCCTGCGCGGCCGCTCGATGGCGCTGCAGGATTTTCTGGATCTGCTGGCGATGCCAATGATCGCGGCCTTTGCGGCGGCCGGGAGCAAGTACCGGTTGCATCGTGCGGCCGAGCGGGCGCGCCTTGCCGGGGGCACGGATGAAGGCCCGGTCTCGGCGGCGCTGCTGGCGTTCACCGGCTATTTCATTGCCCGGCTTGCCGAGCGGCTCACCGTCGGGGCGGCGCCGCTGATGCATTACAGCGGCCTGTTCGCCGAGCGGGTCCGTTCCGCCGAGCGGCTGGCCGCGCTGGCCTCGGATTGGCTCGGACGCCCGGTCGAGGTGGTGCAGTTTGCCGGCGGCTGGCTGGCGCTGCCGGTATCCGAACGCACGCGGCTCCGGGCACGCCCCGGGCCGGCAGGGTGGCACCGGCTGGGATGGGATGCGGCGATCGGCGTGCGCGCGTGGTCACCGGCGGCACGGGTAGTACTCAGGATCGGGCCGCTCGATCGGCAGGCGTTCGAGGCACTGCTGCCGGACAGGCCGGCGCTCCGCCGCCTGGTCGCGCTGATCCGCGCTTTCCTCGGGTTCGAGACGGCGTTCGCAGTCAACCTCGTGCTGATGCGGGAGGAAGTGCCGGCGCTCAGGCTCGATGCCCGGGCGGACCCGCCGCCGAGGCTCGGCTGGAACACATGGCTTCCGGTCCTGGCGCCCGCCGGCGCCGGTGTCCGCGGCCCGGCGGCCGAGCCGCTGTTCGAGGCGGATGTCGTTGAGGCCCAGGGGGTGGGCAGATGAGCGAGTGGGGCGGCGGCTACGTGACCGATGTCGGTTATCTCCTCAGCTATCACCCGGAACAGGCGCCTGGGCACCTCGCGCTGGCGGCATTGATCAGCGGCGTTGCGACCGAGATCATCGCCGAGCCGGAGGGCCGCTCGTACCTCGAGCTTGGCTCGGGCCTCGGGTTCGCGGCATCGCTGATCGCGGCCAGCAATCCGTCCTGGCGGGTCACCGCGATCGATTTCAATCCGGAACATATCGCCGCGGCCCGGGCATTTGCCGCCGAGGCAGGAGTGGGGAACGTAACGTTCCTGGAGGCGGACCTCACGACCTTGGCCGATTCGCCCGAGGCAGCACTGGTTCCGGAGGCAGATGTCGTGAGCATGCACGGCCTCTGGAGCTGGGTTTCGGAGCAGACGCGCTCCGGGATCGTGAAGCTGCTCCGCAGCAAAGTGCGGGCGGGTGGTCTCGTGCACTTGAGTTACAACGCCCTGCCGGCGTGGCAAGGCGCGATCGGGCTGCAGCGGCTGGTGCGCGAGGCCGGGCGCCGGCTGGCCGGGCGGAGCGACCGGCAGGCGGCGGCAGGATTGGCTGTCGTGCGCGCCCTGGTTGCCGCCGGCGCGCGCCATGTCGGGACGGATCCGTTTTCCAAGCAGTTGCTGGAACGCCTCTCGAGCGCGGCTCCGAGCTACCTCGCGCACGAGTTCATGAACGCTTCATGGCGCCCGGTTTTTCATGCCGATGTCGCCACGGCGCTCGGCGAGGCACGGCTTTCGTATGTCGGCTCGGCGCGGCTTTACGAGAATTTTCCCGACCTGGTGCTGAACGAGGGCCAGCGAGCGGAGGCGGCGCGGTTCGACGATCCGCTGCTGTTCGAATTGATCAAGGACGTGAGTGGCGGCCCGGCACTGCGGCACGATGTGTATGTCCGTGGTGCGCGGCGGCTCAGCGAGAACGAGCGCAACCAAGCCCTTTCGGCGGTGACGCTGGTGCAGGTGGCGCCGCCGGGCCGTTTCATCTACGAGTTGGAGGTACCGGCCGGCAAGGCGACGCTCAAGCGTGAGAGCTATGAGCCGATGGTGCAGGCGCTGGCCGAGACGCCGAGGACGGTTGGCGCCCTGCACGCGTTGCCCTCACTCGCGGGGAGCACCGCCAATGCGCCGGAGCTGGTGGCGATGCTGGTTGGCTCCGGGCAGGCGATGGCAGCGCTGCGCCCTGGGGCTCGCCCGTTGCCGGGGCTCGAGCGCTTCCATGCAGCGGCGGCCAAGCGGGCGAGCCGGTTCGAGACGCTGATCCGGCCGATCGCGTTGGCGAGCCACCGGCTGGGCGGTGGGCTGCTGGCCCCCGGGCTCGAGCTTCTCGTGCTGAACCGGCTGCTCGTGGATGGGGCGGCAGAGCCCACCTGCTGGGCGCGGTTGATCGTGCCGGACCTGGACGACGCAAAGGCCGAGGAGCTGGGCAAGGAGATTGCGCGGATTCTTGATGAACGCACGCAGATTTGGCGGCTTGGGGGCATCGTCTGAGCGTACGCGGGCGGCGCGCCGTGCTAGTGTGCCGCTTCTGACACTTGGTGCTCATCGAGAGGCATCCGTGGGCGGCACACTCGCCTTTATTTTCAGTGGCCTGCTGATGACCTTACGTTTGTTGCCACAGGCAACAAACGTAAGGGGGCAGGACCCTAGAATACGTGCGGCTCGAGAGAGTGCACCCGTGCGGCTGGATCGATATGGCTTTTGGCGGCATCGCGCAGCAAGCCGCCAATGCCATGAAATTGATCGGGGAAACGAAGGCAGGGCGTGATGATCCCAGGTTATCACGCTGGCGGCGAGAGCGCCGAAAAGCGGCGAGCGGCTCGAGTTGACTCGAACAAGGCGCTGCCGGTCGAGCCGGCGGCGCCGAGGAGGAGGAGAAAGGAACGGTGATGCGTACCGGACTTGCCGTTGCGGCTGCAGCGGCTACGCTGCTGGCCTTGTCCCCTGCGGGACGGGCGCAGCAAACCAATCCGTCGGCGCAGCAGATCATCAATTCTCTGAAGCCGACCGGCAATCTGGGCACGGAGCGCGGCATCCGGCTGGCGCCGGCACCCTCCGCAGCAGCGCCG
>JBOHMK010000325.1:0-3341 GCA_050730115.1 Acetobacteraceae bacterium | reverse complement strand
AGTCGGTGCTGCGCGATGTCGGGCCGCTGGTTCCGAAGGGGGTTCATTTCGTGCCCGCCCATCCGGTTGCCGGCACCGAGCATTCGGGCCCGGATGCGGGTTTTGCTGAGTTGTTCGAGGGGCGGTGGTGTCTGCTCACGCCGCCGCCGGGGACGGATCGGGGGGCGGTCGGACGGATGGCCGAGTTCTGGCAACGCGCCGGCGCGATGGTGGAGGAGATGGACGCCGCGCATCACGACCGGGTGCTGGCAATTGTGAGCCACCTGCCGCACCTGATCGCCTTCACGATCTGCGGCACCGCCGATGACCTGGCGGACGAGACACGCCGGGAGGTGCTGCAGTTCGCGGCCTCCGGGTTTCGCGACTTCACGCGGATTGCGGCCTCGGATCCGACGATGTGGCGGGATGTTTTCCTCAACAATCGCGAGGCGCTGCTCGAGATGCTGGCCCGCTTTCTCGAGGACGCGCAGGCGATGGCGCGGGCGGTTCGCTGGGGTGATGGCAGCTATATCGAGGACAAGGTGAACCGGGGGAGGAAGATCCGCCGGAGCCTGATCGAGCTGAAGCAGGCCTGACGTCGGCAGACGTGGCGAGCATCTGTTTTCGGTGGTCCAAGCTCTGATGGCAGCATGCTGAAGAGTGCGCTGACGGTCGGCCTCTGGACGCTCGCCAGCCGCCTGTTCGGTTTCCTGCGGGACATCCTGATTGCCGACCGGCTCGGCGCAGGGCTGGTGGCGGACGCATTCTTCGTCGCGCTCAGGCTGCCGGATTTGTTTCGCCGCCTGTTCGGTGAAGGCGCCTTCAGCGCCGCCTTCGTGCCGGCATTTACCGGCACGGTCGCGGCGGAGGGAGAGAGGGCAGCGCGCCGCCTGGCCGAAGAGGTGATGAGCGTGATGGTGGTGTGGCTCGCCCTGCTGACGCTGGCCGGTGTGCTTTTCATGCCGGCATTGCTGCTGGTGCTGGCACCGGGCTTCACGGAAATTCCCGGCAAATTCGCGCTCGCGGTGGCGCTCACCCGGATCACCTTCCCCTACCTGATGCTGATCTGTCTGACGGCTGCGTTCGCGAGCGTGCTGAACGGGCTCAACCGCTTTGCCGCCGCCGCGGCGGCGCCCATCCTGTTCAATATTTGCCTGATCACCGCACTGCTTTTCCTTACTCCTTATGTGCCGACGGCGGGACATGCGCTGGCTTACGGCGTCACCGCTTCGGGGGTCGCGCAACTCCTGCTGCTGGCGTTCGCCGCCAGCCGGGCGGGAATGCCGCTCCGCCTGTGCCGCCCGCGCCTCACCCCTGGCGTGAGATTGCTGATGCGGCGGCTCGGGCCGGGTGTGATCGGGGTCGGCGTGACGCAGATCAACCTGGCGGTGGATACGATCGTCGCCAGCCTGCTCCAACCGGGCTCGGTTTCGGTGCTCTATTACGCGGCCCGAGTGAATCAGTTGCCGCTCGGGGTGATCGGGGTCGCGGTGGGGACCGCGCTGTTGCCGCTGCTTTCGCGGCAGGTCCTGACCGGCGCGCGGCTCAGTGCACATCGCACGCTCAACCGGGCGATCGAAACCACGTTCGCGTTGACGCTGCCGGCGGCGGTGGGGCTTGCTGTGGTGGCGGTGCCGATCATTCGCGTGCTGTTCGAGCGCGGCGCCTTCGGAAGCGCGGACGTGACGGCGACGGCGGCGGCGCTGATCGCCTATGCGGTGGGTGTGCCGGGAACGGTGCTCGCGAAAGTGCTTGCCCCGGGCTTCTTCGCGCGCGGTGACACGGCGACGCCGGTCGGGGTTGGGGTCGCGGCGCTGATCGTCAACATCATCTTCATCCTGATCTTCGTGGTGCCGCTCGGAGCGACCGGGATTGCGCTGGCGGCAAGTATTTCCGCGCTCTTCAACGCGGCGGCTCTGGGCTGGATCTTGATGCGGCGGCGCATGCTTTCTCTCGACCGCGGGCTGCGCCGGCGAGGTCCACGCATCATCGCTGCCGCGATTGGCATGGGCCTGGTGCTGTGGCAGGTCATGGAGCGGTTGCCGGAGGCAAGCGGCGTCGTTGGCTGGGTCCGGCTTGGGGTGATCATCCTTGGCGGCGCCCTCGCCTATGGCGCGCTCGGGCAGGCGATGGCGGCGTTCGATCTCCGGGGCCTCGGGCGGAGATTCGCAAGGGGGCGGGGTTGACCAGGGCAGTGCCTGCCCGCACACAGCGCGCGCTCTGACGGATCGGCCACGTGCATCGGCCAAGCGGATCGGCACCTCATGCAGCGAATCTTCTCCGGGATCCAGCCCTCCGGGATTCCGACCCTCGGGAATTATCTCGGCGCGATCCGCAACTGGGTTCCGCTGCAGCGGGACCACGAATGCATTTATTGCGTCGTCGATTTGCATGCGATCACCCAGTGGCAGGAACCGGCACGGCTTCGGGAGCAAACCCGCGAGATGGCCGCCTCGCTGATTGCCTGCGGGATAGATCCCGTCCGGCACATTCTTTTTCTCCAGTCGCTGGTGGCGGAACACGCGGAGCTGGCGTGGATCTTCAATTGTGTCGCGCGGCTCGGCTGGCTCAACCGGATGACGCAGTTCAAAGACAAGGTGGGCAAGGATCGGGAGAATGCCTCGGCCGGGCTTTATGTTTATCCGAACCTGATGGCCGCCGACATCCTCGCCTACCATGCGACCAGAGTGCCGGTGGGTGATGATCAGCGTCAGCATGTGGAACTCGCGAACGACATCGCGCAGAAGTTCAACCACGATTTCGGGGCGGATTTCTTTCCGCTGATCGAGCCCCTGGTGATGGGGCCGGCGGCGCGCGTGATGAGTCTCCGGGACGGGACGAAGAAGATGTCGAAGTCCGACGCTTCGGACCAGAGCCGGATCAATCTCAACGATTCCGCGGAGGTGATTGCGCAGAAGATCAGGCGCGCGCGAACCGATCCGGAGCCGCTGCCAAGTGAGGCCACGGGGCTCGAGGGGCGGCCGGAGGCGCGGAACCTGGTTGGGATCTATGCGGCGCTCACCGAGAGCAACGAGGTGCGGGTGCTGGCCGAACACGGCGGCCAGGGATTTGCGGCCTTCAAGGAAGACCTCTCCGAGCTGCTGATCGCCGTGCTGGGGCCGATGGCCGCGGAGTCGCGGCGGCTGCTGGCCGATCCTGCCGAGGTGGACGCGGTCCTGCGCAAGGGCGCGGAACGTGCAAAGGCGATGGCCGGGCCGATTGTCAGGGAGGCGAAGCGGCTGGTCGGGTTGCTCGGCGCCTGAATGGTGTGGCGTCGAATTGGCCGACCTTCTGCATGCGTTGCGACTGTCGCTCAGCAGTTTGCTGAAGAACGGTGTTGCGGCTTCGGCCAGGAAGTTATG
>JBOHMK010000324.1:0-7029 GCA_050730115.1 Acetobacteraceae bacterium | reverse complement strand
CCCGGCGCCAGCGCCAGGGCAAAGCGGACCGCGGCGGAGATGGAGCCGCGCCTGAAGTAATCGATGCCGAAGGCGATCGCCGCCTTCACCGCCAGCAGCCCTGCCACCGCCAGTGCCACCGAGAAGGGATGCTGGCCGGCAAGCCGGATGTCGGCCGACATGCCGACCGAGATGAAGAAAAAGCCGAGCAGCAGGCCCTCGTACGGGTCGATATCCGCCTTCAGCTCATTCCGGTACTCGGAATCGGAGAGCAGCACGCCGGCTATGAAGGCACCGAGCGAGGCCGAGAGTCCGGCCCACGCGGCGATCGCCGCGGTGCCGAGCACCACCAGGAGCGCTGTCGCCGAGAACAGCTCGGGTGTCTTGGTGCCGCCGATCGCTGCGAACACAGGGCGAAGCAGGAAGCTGCCGCCAAGCAGGATCACCGCCACCGCACCGAGCGCACGCAAAACATCAACCCAGGGCAGGTGCGTCGGCAAATGCCCGCTCGACAAGAGCGGCACCATCGCTACCAGAGGCACGAAGGCAACGTCCTGCAACAGCAGCACGGCGAAGGCGTCGCGTCCGGCAGCGGCCGGCAGCAGGTTCTGCTCCTGCAACATCGGCAATGCGATCGCGGTCGAAGAGAGCGCGAGCCCTGCGCCGAGTACGGCCGTATCGGGCCAGCCCAGTCCCCCCGCCGTGCCAAGCCCTGCGATCACCAACGCCGTCGAAATGAGCTGCGCAGGGCCGAGCCCGAACAGGGACTTGCGCATCACCCACAGCCGGTGCGGCCGGAGTTCGAGTCCGATCAGAAACAGCAGCATGATGATGCCGAGTTCCGAAACGCTCCGGATCTGGCCGATATCGGTGATCAGGCCAAAACCGGAGGGGCCGATCGCGACTCCGGCCAGCAGATAACCAAGGATGCTGCCGAGCCGGAGGCGACGGGTCAGAGTGACCGCGATCGCGGTCGCCCCGAGCAGAATGACAAGAGTGATCAGCATACGGCCTTGTAGCAGGCCGAGCCGACCGCTGCGCCCGGCCTTGCCCTCTCAGGAGCGTGCTGGAAGCGGGGATGTCCCGATTTCTGTCGAAAAAGGCGAGGTGGGCATCACTGGGTTGCGGCATGATGCGGTGAGGGTGCCGGGTCCACGCGTGTGGTCGGCGAAGCCGGCCTGATGAGCGGCCCGCGCGGCGCGTCGCACGGGCGGCTGCCTGCTTACCTTCTGCCGCCGGAAGCCCTTTGCGGCCTCTTGCATCGAGAGGAACGCCGCCATCCATGAGCGGTTCGGTCGACAGCGCGATGAACCGGCGCGAGACCGACGCCTTCGAGACGCCCGCTCCCGGCGCGGCGGCGCCATCTCCCCGCCGCCGCGAGCTCGCAACCGCGGCCATTCGTTCGTTATCTTGCCGCCTTGGAACCCGAGCTTCCCCCGCGTTCGCCCCCAGGGATGGCCACGCCGGCCGCCAAGCCATGCCGCGCACCACAAAGCCCGGTCGCACCCCGCCCCTGATTTATTTCGACATTCCCTGGGGTCCTGATGTATGGTTCGAATGTGGAACGTGCGTGCCAACCGCCGCCTGCCGCATGGAGCTGCCTTACGGATTCCGAGACCCTGTACCGTAGAGACTTCAGCCTGCTGTTCCGCGTTACCAAGCGGAATCAATGACTTGCACATCGGGAACAAGGTAACTTCGGGCTAGACGCCGAGGTGAGCCTTCATCAGAGCGGCGTCCGCACGAAGGGCGGCCGGGGTGCCTTCCCAGGCGATGTGGCCGTTGTTCAGGATGTAGACCCGGTCGGAGAAGCTCAGCACCGC
The DNA here is from genome assembly GCA_050730115.1 of Acetobacteraceae bacterium. Taxonomy (GTDB): domain Bacteria; phylum Pseudomonadota; class Alphaproteobacteria; order Acetobacterales; family Acetobacteraceae; genus JAKAWQ01. The sequence continues at coordinate 5,227 of JBOHMK010000324.1, read as the reverse complement.
CGCGACATTCTGCTCCACTACAAGAATCGTACGCCCCTGCGCAGCGAGCTGACGGCTGACCCGGACCAGATCGCGCACGATCAGTGGTGCCAAGCCTTCGAAGGGTTCGTCGAGCAGAATCACCTGTGCGTCGCGGATCAGCGCGCGGGCGATCGCGAGCATCTGCTGCTCGCCGCCGGAAAGCTGCCCGCCGCCGGAGCGGCGGCGCTCCCTGAGCCGTGGAAAGAATTCGTAGATCCGGTCGAGCTTCCAGGCGTTCGGCGCCGAGAGCGCGGCGAGGCGAAGATTCTCTTCGACCGTGAGCTGGCCGAAGATGGCGCGCTCTTCCGGCACGAGCTGCAGTCCGCGGCGAGCGATCTCGTAGGGTGGAAGCCGGTCGATCGGCGCGCCGTCGAGGCGGATCGCGCCGGAGCGGGGATTGAGCACGCCCATGATGGTGCGCAGCGTGGTGGTCTTGCCGGCTCCGTTCCTGCCGAGCAGGGCGACCACTTCGTTGCGCCCAACAGTCAGCGAGACGTCGAAGAGGATGTGGCTGTCACCGTAAAAGCTGTTGATCCGCTTGACCTCAAGCAGGCTCGCGCTCATGCACCCCTCCGAGATAGGCGTCCTGCACCGCCTGATTGCGCTGGATTTCGTCCGGTGTGCCTTCCGCGAGCAGCCGCCCTTCGTAGAGAACCGTGATTCGTTCGGCGAGCTCGAAGATCGCGTCCATGTCGTGCTCGACGATGACGAGCGTGCGCGAGCGCGCGATCTCGTGGATGAGCGCGCGCGTGGCGACCCGTTCGGCTGGGCTCATGCCGGCAAGTGGCTCGTCGAGCAGGAGAACATTGGGGCCGGTGGCGAGCGCGATGCCGATCTCGAGGCGACGCTTTTCCCCGTACGGCAGGACGCCCGCGGGCATCTCGGCGCGATCGATGAGCCCGACCGTCTCCATCGCCGCCATCACCTGCTGCTCGACCAGGGGAATCGAATCGGCGGCGCGTAACAGGTCAAGGCGAAAAGCGCCGCGGCGGCGGGCAAGCGCGGCGATCCGCAGATTCTCGGCTACCGTCAGATCGAGGAAAAGCTGGTTGAGCTGGTTCGACTTGCCGATACCGAGCTGGGCGGCGCGTGTCGGGCCGAGCCCGGTGATCCGGCGGCCGAACAGCAGTACCTCGCCTTGGGTCGGCCGGATTTCGTCCTTCAGCATCTTGAAGAGGGTCGATTTGCCGGCGCCGTTCGGTCCGATCACGGCCTGAATGGCTCCTTCCCGCACGGTGAAGGAAACGTCCTCAACCGCATGCAGGCCGCCGTAGAACATGCACAGACTTCGGGCCGAGAGGGCCGGCGCGCCGGAACCGACGCGCACAAGCTGAGCCGTCATCGGCATCTCACGCGCGGTCGAGGGCAGAGGTGCCGCATCGGCTGCGCGAGTGGCAAGTGCGCGTGCCGCATGGCGGCGGCGGAGGCGGAAGCGGATCTCTCCGGCGATGCCGCGCCTCAAGCCGAGAACCAGGACCACGAAGATCAACCCAAGGACCAGCTTCCAAAGCGGCCCGAGGTGCGGGATCTGCTGGAGATTGGTGCGCAGCCACAACCAGATCGCACCGCCGATCAGCGGCCCGATCAGCGTGCCGACCCCGCCGATCACCGTCTGCACCACCACTTGGCCGGAGGTGTCGAGCGAGAAAGCATCGGGCGGCATGTAGCTCTGGAAGACGCCGAGGAGACCGCCCGCCAGGCCGGCGTAGAGCGCGCCGATGATGAACACGGCGAGCTTGTAGCCGGCGACCGAATGGCCTTCCATGCCGACGCGGTTCATGTTTTGGCGGATGGCGCGAAGCACGGCGCCGAACGGCGAATGGAGAATGCGGCGCGCCACCACGAAGCCGACCAGGAAGACGACGGCGAGCAGGCCATACATACGCGGGCCGGGCGTGAGCGCGAGGCTGCCGAGATGGGGCACCGGCACGCCCGGCAAGCCGTTCTCGCCGCCGGTATAGCTGGCGAGCGGCGAGTTCTCGAGGAAATATGCCATCTCGCCAAAGGCGAGCGTGATCATCGCGAAGTAGATGCCGATCCGGCGCACCGAAACCCACCCGACGAAGGCCCCGAACAGACCGCCGGCGAGGGTGCCGATCAAGAGCGCGAGCCAGACGCTTGCAAGGAAGTGGTTGACGAGCAGATAGGCGGCGATGAAGCCGCCTGTGCCATAGAAGGCGGCCTGGCCGAACGAGAGCAGACCGGCCGCGCCGAAGATCAGATCGAAGCCGAGGCCAAAAATCCCCCAATCCAGGATCCGCTGCAGCAAATCGTAGGAAAAATGCAGGCGCGGCAAGACAATGGGGGCGAACAGCAACAGCAGCGCGACGGCTGCTTCCGGCCAGGGCAGGCGGCGCCTCATACGCGACCGGCTCTGCCGAATAGCCCCTGCGGACGCAGCACGAGGATCAGCGTCATCACGACGTAGAGCATCACCTGCGAGTAGGCGGAGTTGAACGCGCTGGTGATGCTGATGATCTCGCCCGCGATGATGCCACCGACGACCGCGCCCGGATAAGAGCCCAGGCCGCCGATCACGATGACGACGAAGGATTGGACGAGGAAGGTCGCTCCCATGTCCGGATCGACCGAGACGATGGGCGCATAGAGCATTCCGGCGATCCCGGCGGCAAGCACCCCGACCGCGAAGACGGCGAGGAAGGCGCGGCGGACGTTGATGCCAAGCACGCCGACCATGCCGGCGTTCTCTATCCCCGCCCGCACGACGAGACCGATCGAGGTGCGATAGAGCACGAGGTAGAGCGCGATCAGCACCGCCGCGATGATGCCGATGAGTTGCAGCCGGTAGGTAGGGTAGATCAGGAATCCGAGCTCGGTCACGCCTTGGCCCCAGGCCGGGGTTGCGACGTGCTGGCTCTGACCACCGAAGATGCCGCGCACCGCCTCGATGAGGATGATGGCGGCGCCGAAGGTGACGAGGATCTGGTCCTCGTGCGGGCGGTTGTAGAACCAGCGGATCAGCACCCGCTCGACCAGCACGCCCACGACAAGCATGAAGACGACGCCACCGGCGACCCCGATCAGGAATGAACCACTGTAGCCGGCGATCACGAAAATCGCGTAGGCACCGAGCATGAACAGGGCGCCATGCGCGAAATTGAGCACGCCCAGCGTGCCGAGGATGATGGTAAGCCCGCTGCTTACCAGCGCGAGCAGAGTACCGAGCGCCAAGCCGTTGAAGGCCTGCGCCGAAAGCAACGCGAGGCTCGGCACGCCACTCCGTCTTCTGCTAGGCTTGGCTCCGCGTGATCAGGTGTACGAACCGAGATGGCAGCCGAACATGCCGGGCGGCGGCAGCAGTCCCTCGCCAGGCACGACTTCCACGATCCTGTAGAAATCCTCGGGATTTTTCATCTCCGAAGGCTTCTTCCCCTGCAACACCGGCACCGGGCGGACGAGCTGATGATTGTAGTCGGCATACCAGACCTTACCGAGCGTACTGTCGAAGGGGTCGGACTTCGACGTCTCGAGCGTCCTGATCACGGCCGGCGGATAGAAAGTGCCGGTGCGCTCGACGGCGAGCACCCAGAGGAACATCTGCATGTAGGCAATGTGGGCATCCCAGCGCGGATAGTATTTGTTCTTCTCGAAGAATGCCTGCACGAAGTCCTTGGCGAGCGGATAGCGGTCTTCGAGCCCCCACCAGAAGTCCGCCGTGCCGTAAACTCCGGCCATCAAGCCGGCGCCGACTTCTTTCGCCTGGAAGGCCGAGACATTGGGCACCGCCATCTTCATCTTCTTGAGCACGCCGAACTGCGCGGCCTGCTTGGTGGAGGCAACGGAATCGGACCCGAACATGATATTGACGAAGAGATCGGCGCCGCTGTTCGCGATGTTCAACAGGGCGGCACTGAAATCGGTGGTGCCAATGGGAACCACCTGATTGGTTACCACCTTCCACCCGTACTTCTTCCCGCCCGCGGAGACCGAATTGAAGAGCGAATGGCCGTAGGTGTAGTCAGGAGTAAGATAGGCAACCTTGAGGTTCTTGCCCATTTCCTTGGCGAGCACCGGCACCAGCGCCTGGCTCACCATATAGGCGGAGGGTTGTGAGCGGAAGCCGTAGCGCTGGCAATCCTTTCCCGTCGTGGCGTTGGAGCCGCTGGAGCCGACCATGTTCAGCACCTTCTCGCGCTGTGCCAGCTCTTCGAGAGCAACCGCGGTGGATGAGGCGGTGCCCCCGCTGATCATGATCGCCTTGTCGGTGGTTATGAACTTCGTCTGCTCCTGCACCGCGACGTTCGGCTTGGTCTCGTTGTCGGCGATCTGATAGCGGATCTTCTTGCCGAGCACGCCCTTGCCCTTGACACCCCATTTCCGGGCGATCGGGCCGTCGGCGTTGATTTCCTCGAAGGCGAGTTCGTAGCCGAGTTTCTGGTCGCCGCCGTCAGGCGAGTAGGGGCCGGTGAGCGGAGCAATTACGCCGACGAAAACCGAGTCGCCCTCGACCCCGGCGGGCCAGGTGCCGATCGGCGCGTGCTGCTCGCTGGCGGCGTGCGCCGGGCTGGCGGCGACCCCCGATGCCGCGAGCGCGCCGGCTACTCCGAGGCCAATCCCGAGCATTTCCCTGCGTTGCAGGCAGAGCTGGCTAATGGGTATTCCCATGGCGATCTTCGTCCTCCCTCATTCCTGCGGCCGAAGCTGATATGGGTCAGGATCGGGAAGCCGGCAAGGCGCCGCGAGAGTTGCCGGCAAGTCCGGGATGGACGGCGCCGGAGCGGCATCGGGCCCGACATCAAGCGGGGCAAGCCCGCGGCAGCGTGGACTGTGGGCGGCGCCGTGCAGCCAGAGGTTGCGACGAATCGAGATTGGCCGGGTGGGCGGTTGCAGCACAAGATCGCGGGCAGCGGAGGCAGCGGGAACTTTCCTCTCCATCGGCGCCGGAACAGCTCCCGGCATCTGCGCTGCTCCCGGCGCGGTGCCGATGTGCTGCTCCCGGGTCGCTCCGCCGTCCGCAACGGTGCGCTCGGTTCGAGGTTCAGGCCGCTCTTCGCATCAGTCCTCGGCCCGGGCGGACAATTGCCGACGGGCCATCGATCCCCACTATCCCTGAATACCCTCAAGCGGCCTGATTTGCGCCCCTGATCGGGACCGGTCTAAGTGTCCGTCCGGCGACTTTGCAAGTGATTGGAGTCGGTTAACGGTCGTCGAGCGGGCCACTTGAGCGGCTCGGATCGTGTGTGAT
>JBOHMK010000323.1:0-4543 GCA_050730115.1 Acetobacteraceae bacterium | reverse complement strand
GTCAATGAACAGGATGATGCCGCCGCTCGAAGCGGTGACCTCCTGTAGCACTCCCTTAAGACGCTCTTCGAACTCGCCGCGGTATTTGGCGCCGGCGATCAGCGCACCCATATCGAGCGCCAAGAGCTTCTTGTCCTGCAGGCTTTCGGGCACGTCGCCGTTGACGATGCGCAGCGCCAAGCCCTCGACGATCGCGGTCTTGCCGACGCCAGGCTCCCCGATCAGCACCGGATTGTTCTTGGTGCGGCGGGCGAGGACCTGGATGGTGCGGCGGATTTCCTCGTCGCGGCCGATGACCGGATCGAGTTTGCCGCTGCGGGCGAGTTCGGTGACGTCGCGCGCATATTTCTTCAGCGCATCGAACGTCGCTTCGGCGGCCGGGCTGGTGACGCGGCGGCCTTTGCGGATCTCGCCGACTGCCTTCTCGAGCGCCTGGGGTGTGGCGCCGCTCGCGCGCAAGCTCAGGGCGCCCTCCCCATCGCCGGCGGCGAGTGCGATCAAGAGCCGGTCCTGGGCCACGTATTCATCGCCCGCCTTGCCGGCGGCCCGTTCGGCGGCATCGAGCACCCGCACCAATTCCGGCGTCAGTGCCGGCTGCCCGGCGCCCGGCCCCTGGACCTTGGGCTGGCGTGCGAGTTCGGCCTCGACGGCGGTCTTGACCCGGGCGGGATCGCCGCCGGCGGCGCGGATCAGCCCGGAGGCGGCGCCTTCCTCGTCATCCAGCATTGCCTTCAACAGATGCTCGGGCGTGAGGCGCTGGTGATATTCGCGGGCGGCGATGGTTCCTGCGGCCTGCAGGAAGCCACGGCAACGCTCGGTGAATTTTTCGATGTTCATCGGCTTCGTCCCTTCACGGCGACATTCCCACCCGACCCCCGGAGGCAGCCTGGGCAAGACCTTCAGATCGCGACATGGTAGATCAGGCGCGCTGCCTCAAGGGGCCGTGACGGGATGCGAATTGAATACCTCTACCGCTATCCGGTGAAGGGGCTGACGGCGGAAGCGATCGAGGAAGCAACGCTCGAGCGGGGCCGCGCGATTCCCTGGGACCGCGCGTTTGCGCTGGCCCAGGGCGATGCCGGATTTGATCCAAAAGAGGCGCGGTGGCTGCCCAAGTCCAACTTCATGTGCCTGATGAAGAACGCGACCATCGCGCGACTCAAGGCGAGCTTCGATCCGCGCACCGGGCAACTCGCGATCCGTGCTCCGGACGGGCCGGCCTGCATCGCGCAGGCTTTGACACCGGTCGGGCGGGCGCGGATCGAAGAGTTTCTGATCGGCTTCCTTGGTCCGGAGGCGCGCGGCAGGCCGCGCTTTCATTACGTTCCCGGCCATGTCTTCTGTGACCAGAGGCGGCCGGTGGTGAGCCTGATCAACCTCGCGAGTCTGGCCGCCTTCGAGCGCCATGCCGGAGGGCCACGCGAGCGGGCACGTTTCCGGGCCAATATCTATTTCTGTGGTGTGCCGGCGTGGCGGGAGCTGGCATGGGTGGGCTCGGAACTGGTCGCGGGCGGGGTGAAGCTCCGCGTGGTCAAACGGATTACCCGCTGCCCGGCGACCGAGGTGAACCCGGCGAGCGGCGTGCGCGATGCGGATACGCTTGCCGAGCTGTTCGCCCTCAATGGCCACCGGGACCTCGGGGTGCACGCGGAGGTGGTGGCGGGCGGGGTGATCGCGGTCGGTGATTCGATCGAGCTGATGGACGGCTGATTCCCGAACGGCTTCCCTTTCCGGACCCGAAAGGCGCGGATCCGACCCGCGAGGCGGCGTTCGCCCTGATCTCGGCGGTGCTGGAGCGACATCTGACGCTGGAACGGGCGATCGGAGCTCTGCCCGGGATCGGGCCCTCCGATCGGGCGGCGGCGCACCGGCTGGCGGCGACCGTGCTCAGGAGGCTTGGGAGCCTCGAGGCGGCGATCGAGCCCTACCTGCGGCGCGCGCCGCCCGAGCCGGTCCGCCATGCGCTGCGGCTTGGCGCCGCGGGCCTGTTGGTGCTGGGGGCGCCGGCCCATGCGGCCGTGACGACCGCGGTCGCGCTGACCCGGCGGGTGGGGTTTCCGCGGTTCACGGGCCTGGTGAACGCGGTTTTGCGGCGGCTCGCCGAGCGCGGGCCGGAGGCGCTCGAGGCGATCGATGGCCCGCGATGCGACACCCCCGCGTGGCTTTGGGCGAGCTGGGGTTCGCATGCGCGCGCGATCGCGACGGCCCATGCCGTGGAGCCGCCGCTCGATCTTTCGCTCAGGCCAGGCGCCCGGGTTCCGGCGGGCGGGGCGGTGCTGCCAACCGGCTCGGTGCGTTTCCCGCCAGGGACGCGGGTGGAGGCGATTCCGGGCTTTGCGGATGGGGATTTCTGGGTGCAGGACGTGGCGGCGGCGATACCCGCGAGATTGCTGGCCCCGGCCCCGGGCGAGTGCGTTGCCGATCTTTGCGCCGCACCGGGGGGCAAGACTGCCCAGCTGGCGGCGCTTGGTGCCAAGGTGATTGCGGTCGATCGTGACGCGGCGCGGCTTTCGCGGCTCAAGGAGAATCTCGGGCGGCTGCGGCTTACGGCCGAGCTGATCTCAGCCGATGTCACGGCCTGGCGGCCGGCGGAGACGTTTTCCGCAGTGCTGCTCGATGCGCCGTGCAGCGCGACCGGGACCATCCGCCGCCATCCCGACATCGCCCGGCTGAGACGCCCGAGCGAGATCGGCCCGCTTGCCGCCCTCCAGGACCGGCTGATCGAACGGGCGAGCGCGCTTCTGACGCCGGGCGGGAGGCTGATTTACGTGGTCTGTTCGTTGCAGCCGGAGGAGGGCCAGAGGCGGATCGAAGCGGCTTTGGCGAGGCGCGAGCTGGCGCTTGATCCGTTCGCGGCGCGCGAGCTCGCGGCGATGCCCGAAGCGTTGAGCGCCGAGGGATATTTCGTGACGCACCCCGGCCTCTGGCCGGAGCGCGGGCACATGGACGGATTCTTTGCCGCGCGACTGAGGCGGTGCTGAAGCGGAGGGTGGCGAAGACGCCCTCACCCGGCGCTTCGCGCCACCCTCTCGCGGGCACCCAACGCGCGAGCGCGATGGGGACCCGGCAGAGGGAGAGGGTTTGGAAAGAGCGGTGTGGTGGGCACTTGTGCGGCATCGATTCGCCCCTCTAAAAAGAAACTGGCGCGGGGAACGCTGATGATCGGCGGCTTTGCGGTGGCGGTTCGGGGGAGTCCTGGCGGGGCCGAGATTGCTTCGTCGCGCCTCGCGCGTGAAGAGACGCGCTCACGCTCCTCGCAATGACATTGCGGGCTATGGTGTGGTTTCATGCACAGCGGGTCGGCAACACCGGTGGAGAACTAACATGAATACGCTCGCTCCCGCCGCACGAGTGGCAACAGCGGCGTTCGCGGCGACATTCCCAGCGCCAACGACGATCACGTTGGCATTTGGAACCAGAGCGTGGCTCGTGAGGGGCTTCCCCTTTTCGGTAAATAATTCTCCTTTATCTATGCGAATAACCTAATAAATTCTGTCAGGCGAGGGCCCCGGAGTACTTCTCGAGCGCCGACCAGAGCTCCGATCCGAGCTTCTTTTGCCAGTAGCTATAGAAACCGTGCTTCACCAGCATGGCTTTGAATGGGGCAGGGTCCGTCTTGTTGAACGTAAGACCCTGCGAAGTAAGCGTGCCTTGTAGCGAGTTGTTAAACGCCTCGTTGACAACGCGCTCCTTTAGCCCCTCGGCGTCGAAGACTGCCGCGATGACCTTCTGATGGTCGCGCGGTAGCCGATTCCACAACGGGCCGTTCATCAACATCCAATAGCCGATCCACATGTGATTGGTAAGCGAACAGTATTTCTGAACCTGGTAGAATTTCAACGTCTCGAGGGACGAAAGATCAATCGCGGTCCCGTCTAGCACGTGGGTCTGCAGGGCCGTATAGGTGTCCGCGCTGTTCATGGCTACTGGAGCCGCACCGAGATCCTTGAACAGGGAAAAGGAACTCGGGCTCTCCGGCACACGGATCTTGAGACCCCTTAGATCTTCGGGCGTTCTAATCGGCCTCGTGCTATTGGCAACCTGGCGGAGACCCAAGTCCCAGATCGCCGGCATCGGCTGCAGACCGTGCTTCACGATATCGGACCGCACGATTTCGCCGACCGCTCCGTCCAACGCCGCAAAGGCAGCTTTGGCGTCCTTGAATGCGAAGCCGACATTATCGACCGCAGCGCTCGGTACCAGAGTAGCGAGGATGTTGTCGCCCAGGGCCATCATCTGCATCGCTCCGGAGCGGACGTCTGCGAGCGTATGCGTATCGTTACCGAGTTCGTTGTTCGGAAAGACCTGCAGTACCACTTCGCCGTTGGTTTCCTTCTTGATTTGGCCGGCAGCCACGATCAGATGCTTCGTGACCGGGTGATCGAGTGCCATGGCGAGCCCGAGCTTGATCACAGTGGGTCGAGCAGCGCGCGCGCGGAAAGGCCGCAACACCGCCGCGCTGCCGACGGCACCTGCACCGAGGAGAAATTGCTTGCGCGTGATCCTTTGGGCCACGTTACCCTCCACCTGGTAAGGACGTCAT
>JBOHMK010000322.1:0-7008 GCA_050730115.1 Acetobacteraceae bacterium | reverse complement strand
GCCTCGTCGCTGTGCGGACCGATGATCGGCGGCGCCTTCGCCGACGCCGGGCTCTGGCGCGGCGCGTTCTGGGCGTTCGGCGCGCAGGCGATGCTCCTGATCGCAGCGGCGTTCGCTTTTCTTCACGACCTGCCAGCGGACAGGCGTGAGGCAAGCAGGTGGCCTTGGCCGCCGCTGCTCGTGCTGGCGCTCGGCACGCTCGCGATCGCCGCGGCGGGTGATACCGGCACGTTGGCGCTCTCGGCGCTGCTGGGCCTGCTCGGCGTGCTCGCACTCTATGCGGCGGCACGGTTGGACCGTGCCCGGGCGGTCCGGGTGATGCCGGTGGAGCTGCTTCGGCCGCGCCATCCGGTCGGCGCCGGCCTGATCATGGTCATGATGCTGGCTGCGGGCTCGGCCGCCTTCACGAGCTACGGACCATTGCTGCTCGAGCTTCTGTTTGGCGTGAGCCCGCTGGTTGCCGGCTACATCCTGGCGGCCGAATCCGTCGCCTGGACCATCGGCACGCTCGCCACCTCCGGGTTCCGACCCGCATCCGAGCCGCTCTTGATTCGTGGCGGCGCAGGCCTGATCGGGCTCGGCGGTATCGGACTCGCGGCGTTCGTTTCGAGCGGCCCGTTGTTTCCCATCGTGCTCAGCGTCACGCTGCAGGGATTCGGCTACGGCATCTGCTGGCCGTTCATCGTGCGCCGCATCGTCGTGGCGGCCTCTCCTGGCGAGCGGGACCTTGCTGCCTCCGCGACCGCGTCGATGCAGCGGATCGGCTACGCGCTTGGCGCTTCGGCAAGCGGGATCGCCGCGAATGCGGTCGGGCTTGGCCATGAAACCAGCCGGGCCGTCGCCGAAAGCGCTGCCTTCTGGGTGTTTGTGAGCTTCCTGCCGGTACTTGCGATCGGTGCCGCCGCGGCCTGGCACGTGACGCGGCGCTGAAAGCGGGCAGGCTCAGACGACGAACCGGCACTGCTCCTCGGGTGTGCGGAGCCGATTGGCCTCAAGTTCCGCATTTCGAGGCGACCGAGACTCTTCGCGTCACGGAGAAGCCCGGTGCGCTGTGGCCCGCCGTTCCTTCAGGGCTCGGCGGCTGCTGCCCTGGCAAGCCCGCGCCGCTCTCGCGCGTAGCGGACGAGGGCCGCGAAGCGATAGAGGCCGTGGACGAATTTTCCGTAGGCAAAGGTGATGAAGACCGCAAATACGAACCCAAGGTGGCTTGCCAGGAGGACACCCATCGCAGGGGTCGCACGGTAGAGAAGGAGCACCAGGCCGGAAAGCCCGGTCAGGAACAGCATCGCGATAAAGGCCAGTTCCATGCCAAAATTCTGCGGATCGGCGATCGGCGGATCGCGACCGAGCTTGGCGATCAGGAGGCCCGGCGTGCCGAGAACGAGGCCGATCCCGCCAAGGGTGCCGAGCACGACCGGAACGTCCCACCAGGCGTAAGGTGCCTCGCGGCCGAAGCCGTAGTGATAGATGGTGCCGACGCAGGTCGCGGCGAAGCAGAGGGCGAAGCCCCAGAACGTGAGGTGGTGAAAGATAGCGCGGTGGTCGGTGGGGCGCTCTCCTCTGTTCATGCAGCCGGGGCCGCCGCCCTCGAGATAGCGAAGCCGTATGGCGTCGTATGCGGCCACGGCAAGAAAGATAGGGGAAGCGAGCGTCGCCGCCGGTTCGGATATGTCGCGCCAGAAGTTCGCAAGCGCTGCGCCGAGGGCGGCGACAGCGGCAACAAAAAAGATCCCGAAGATGACGACCATCGCGTTGTGCGCCATCAGCACGTAGAAGGCGCCGGGGCCAGTCTGGACAAGGAAGAGGATCTCGGGATTGGCGAGCGCGAAGCCCGCGAGGAAGACAACGAGCGAAATAAGCGCGGCGAAGAAGACAGCAAGGCCGTTTCTGGCAAACAGCGGCGCGAGGAAGCGGGGCCAGGCGTAGCGGGCGTAGGATTCGCCGCGGATCCGCGCCAGCGTGAGTGGCACATTGACGTTGAATTCGTGCGGCGGCGCGAACTGGCAGTCATAATAGCAGGCACCGCAATTGTGGCAGAGATTGGCGAGGTAGGAGAGATCTCCATCAGGAAACGCACGGCGCATCTCCATGGCCGGAAAGACCGCGCAAAGCCCTTCGCAATAGCGGCACGAATTGCACACCGTCATCACCCGGTCGCCCTCCGCGAGCGCTTCAGTTCCGTGCATGGCGGGCTGCCTCCTTTCCGGCGATGCGTCCGAACACGCTGCCGATGGTCATGCCGATCCCGGCCGCATAACCACGGCCGAGCACGTTTCCCGCCATGATCTCGCCGGCCGCGAACATGTTCGATGCGGGGCGTCCATCCTGCATCAGAAGGCGGGACTCGCGGTTCACGCGCGTGCCGAGATAGGTGAAGGTGATGCCGGGGCGGACGGGATAGGCGTAGAAAGGCGGGGTCGCGATCGGCCGTGCCCAGTGCGATTTCGGCGGGGTCAGGCCACCGGTTCGGCAGTCATCGAGAATGTCGGGGTTGAAGCGCCCTGGGCGGCAGGCCTCGTTGTATCGGGCGACGGTGCGCTCGAGCGCCCCCGGGTCGAGATCGAGCTTCGCCGCGAGCGCAGGGATCTCGGACGCTTCGATCGGCGGGTAGAGCGAGGGCATGAAGAGAGTGAGAGCCGGCGCATCGAAAAGGATATATGCGATCTGATCCGGCTGACCGGCGATCAACCGGCCCCAGATCGCATACCGCTTCGGCCAGATGTCCTCGCCTTCGTCATAGAAGCGCTCGCCGCGCTTGTTGACGACGATTCCAAAGACGACACAATCGAGCCTGGTGATGATGCCGCCGTCGAATTTCGGGGCCCGGGCATCGATCGCGACGGCATGGCACTGTGCCGGGTCTCCGACCTCGGCCGCGCCTTTGTCGAGCAGGAGTTTCAGCACCGTGCCGCGGTTGTAGGGGCTGCCACGGATCAGAAAATTCTCGGCCGACGGACCCCAGGCGGACTTCAGCCACTCGATATTGGCTTCGAACCCGCCGGCGGCGGCGATCAGGGCACGTGCCGGCACCGTCACCTGCGTACCCTTCTCGCGAGCAATCGCGGCCTGGAAGCGGCCATCCTCGACCGCCAGATCAATGACTTCGGAATCGTATCGGATCACCACACCGAGCGCCTCGGCGGTCCGATAGAGCGCATTCAGCATCGCACGGCCACCGCCGAGGAAGAAGGAGTTGGTGCGACCGAGGCTGAGTGTGCCGCCGAGCGAGGGCTGAAAGCGTACGCCCTGGGCGGTGATCCAATGCAGCATGTCCTTCGATTCGTGGATCATGATGCGAGCGAGATCTTCGTCGGTAGCGCCTTCGGTGACGCGGAGGAGATCGTCCCAGAATTCCTCTTCGGTGTAGGGGCCGGTGAGGTTCTCGGTCGCGCTATCGTGGGCGAGGCGCATGTTGCGCGTGTGACGGGAGTTGCCGCCGCGATAGAAATGCGGTGCGGCTTCGAGCACCAGAACCGACGCACCCGCCCGGCGAGCGGCGATGGCCGCGCAGAGTGCTGCGTTACCGCCGCCGGCGACGAGAACATCCGGAATCGACCCCGGCACGGCCGCAAGATTTGGAAGGCGTTCAGCTCTCAAGCCTGACGCCCTTGGTCTCGGGGGTCTGGGGCCTCAGGCCCCCCAAGGTCCCATTGAGGGTCAAGGGCGGAGCCCTTGCCCTGGCTGTTCAGCAAACTCCTGGATATGGCTGCGGTGAACTCGATAGTCATGCAGCAGGATCCTCGCCAAAATCGGAATGAGGCCGCATCCGAATCCCTTGAAGAACTGCCCCGTAGTCGGCACCCTGCCGCGTGGCCCATCGAGTGCTCCTCTTCGGTCGGCGGCTTCGTTCCGGGCGACTGTGTGAACCGCGCCGTTTCCCCGATGATACCTGCCTCGCCGACGTGCGGAAAGCTGTAGCCGGCGCCGGGATCACAGATCGGCGGGGGCGCTCAGGCGGATGTAGAGAAACCCCCAGAGCAGGAGGAGGCCGATCGTCGCATACCCGATGATCGGGCTCACGATCAGGAACCGGCCGACCGGCAGACTGAATGCAAGGATGGCCCGGAGGGCCGTCTCGGCGACCAGGCCGAAGCCCCAGACCAGCGTGATGACAGTGAAGAGGCGACGGAATCCGGGTTCGGCCTCCTGCGAATCGAAAGCGGCACGATCGGCCCCGGACCGGCGGGAGAGGCTCGCGCGCGCGAGTACGTAGACCAGCGGTTTGCCAACCACAGTGGATGCGATGAAAACGAGACCGATCAAGCCGGTGACGAGCGATTCGCGCATCAGGAGGAGCCGGGCCGAGCCGCCGAACGCAAAACCGATGAGCGAGAGCGCAATCCCGCCAAGCACCAGGATCGAAAGTGCATCCACCCGGCGCAAGCGTGCGAATTCGGCAAGGCTCCACGCAATCGGCGGCGCGGCCGAGGCCATGATGGCGTGCACCTCGCCGAAGCGCGGCTTCGCCAGCCGGTAGCAGACCCAGGGCAGAGCCAGGTTGACGAGAACCTCGAGTCCGATCCAGGCATTGCGGCGGGTGAAAATGCGAGCGGCGACGGCACCCGGTTTCATGTGACCGGGACTACCATGTTCATCGGTTGGCCGTGACCTGCAGCCCGAGCAGCGAAGCAAGCTCGGGCGGAGCCATGGTCGAACTGTTCATCAGCGCCGCCAGTCCGACCGGAGTTGGCGGCGAAAGCTCGATCGTCAGGGAATGCGGGGCATCGAGGAAAGCGATGATCGCTTTGGCCGCCTGAGCGAGGGCGGGGCTATCTGCAAATTCGCCGATTCGGGCTTGAATCATAGCGATGAGTTCCCGGCGAAATTGCGCGGGGTCGGCGTGCATGTCGGCGGCGGCGGCCTTGAGCGAACGCGCCACCAGCGACGCGTCCTGATATCTGAGGACAGCATGGGTAAGCCGCGCCCGATCCAGTGTATCGCGGGATGGCATCACACCGATCAGGCTCGCCGAGAGGCTGAGCGACCCAAGCTCGGCAACGTTCAGCCGGATGTCCTGAACGGCCAGGCGGCTCGCCGGGAGTTCCCAATTATAGGCCGCATCGAGGCTGATCGTCATGCCGTTGAGGCCGAGTTGCTTGAATGCCAACCGGGCTCTCGCATCCGGGATCTCGGCTCGGGTGAGGCGGAGGCCATTCCAGGTCAGTTGGGCGGACACGGGCAGGCCGTCAGAGACGGCGATCCGTGACACGGCGAACGTTCCGAGTGCGACCGCCGCCTCTTTCGGGGGCTTGATGGCCATCCCGGCCACCTCGATGCGGCCGACGGCAAGGCCATCCAGTATCGCAGGGGTGACTTGGGGTTGGGCCAGAATTCTCTCCAGCGGCGGTCGCGCATTGACACCGGTGACGGCAATCCTGTCGATAGTGAAGGTTCCGGCCGGCGAGCCGAGTTGTATCACGACATGTTCAGCCGAACCGGCCCCGAATACTCCCCGATGGTTCGCCGGCCCATCGGTTTTCGCGATCCTGTAGGTCACCACGCGGGCGGGCACACCCACGGTCGCCGGAACCTCTGCCGTCGCGGTGATGTCGGTCGCGGTCGTCCCGCTGTAGCCGACGCCGAGAGCCATTGCGGCCTCGAAGCGCAGCAAGGGCATGATTGCGGCGAGCGACCTCGGTCGGGTCTCGGTCTTGAGCACAGAGAGCGCCTGCGTCCAGGTCGGCACCCCGGCATGCAGCAGCGCCCATGGATAAAGACGCGGCGCATCGATACGGGCCGAGCCGATCTTCTCCGATACTTTCTCCGTCTTGATCGTGATGCCGGACAGATTTATCCCGGTAGCGATCGGGATTGCGGCCTCAGGAGTGACCGCCTTGGGATTGCTCTCCGCCTGCTGCCACTCGTTCCCTATCTCCAACGAAGGTCGGTCCAGCGCCACTTGGTCGATCAGCACCTCCGCGGCAAGCGGGCCGGCGCTCCGGAACGTCACATCGCGCAGAGTCGCGCGGTCGGAGAAGAGAGAGTAATCGGCGGCTTTGTAGCTCAGGGAAACCCCGGCGGGCAGGAACTGCTGCGCCTGGCTGAGCACGGTTCGGAACCGTGACGCCGGATAAATGACGAGCCCGGCGTACAATCCGACGGCGACGACGATAATGGCCACGCCCCCGGCCACGAACCATTTCTTACCCATCAGATCTCCTCGAACACACCGGTCTTTCGACTCTAGTGTCCTGCCCCTTACGCTTGTTGCCTATGGCAACAAGCGTAAGGGGATCAGCGGGCCACTGAAAATAAAGGCTAGTGTGCCGACCATGGATGCCTCTCGATGAGCACCAAGTGTCAGAATCGGCACACTAGGGGCGTTCAACCCGACTGCAGGCCGGACCAACTGGAACCCTTTCGGCACGGCAATGGCCAACATGGCGGCAATCGTGGCAGAACCCTCCGCGGCTGTCGATGATCGCGGCCGCCCGGTCGGATTGGTTCGTCAGGCGGCCGGGCGGCGAGGCAATCTCGGGCAACGGCGGGAGGGAAGAATGGCAAAGGGGGCGGGGGAACGCTGGCTCGAGGATTCGATTGCCACACGGCGAGGCATGGGTTGGGCGCGGAAGCCGACCCTCCATCAACTGACCGAGGCGGGGCAGGGCCGGTACCATTACACGATCGGGCC
This sequence comes from Acetobacteraceae bacterium, assembly GCA_050730115.1. Classification (GTDB taxonomy): domain Bacteria; phylum Pseudomonadota; class Alphaproteobacteria; order Acetobacterales; family Acetobacteraceae; genus JAKAWQ01. The sequence continues at coordinate 377 of JBOHMK010000322.1, read as the reverse complement.
TTACTCGGAGCCGGTGCTGCGAGTGGCGGCGGGTGATCGGGTGCGGATTGAGACCCGCGATGCGTTCGGCGGCGCAATCAGGACCGAGCGCGACAAGCCGACGCGGCGCCTCAAAATGCCGTTCGTCAACCCACAGAACGGGCCAATCATGGTGGAGGGCGCGGAGCCAGGCGATGCGCTCGCCGTGCATATCGAGAGCATGCGGCCGCGTGGGGACAACCCACGTGGCACCTGCTGCATGATTCCGCATTTCGGCGCCCTTACGGGAACCGGGCTTACCGCAATGCTGCAGGTGCCGCTGCCGGAAGTGACCCGGAAAGTGGAGCTCGACGAGAAGGAGGTCAGGTGGAGCACGCGCGTGACGCTGCCGTACAATC
>JBOHMK010000321.1:0-10201 GCA_050730115.1 Acetobacteraceae bacterium | reverse complement strand
CCCCTGGGGCGGGCGGCGGCGGCCGCAGATGCCCGATCCGGAGCAGCTTCTGGCCCGGTTGCTCGCTTGGCTGCGCGGCTTCATGACCCGCCGCAGTCCCGGCCGCCACCTCCCGGGTGGAGGCCCGCCAAGCGGCGATCTGGCACCAGGGCGCCTGATCGGCATCGGCATTGCGATCGTCGTGCTGGCGTGGCTCGCCAGCGGCATCTACATCGTGCAGCCTGACCAGAAGGGCGTCGTGCTGCGCTTCGGTGCGTTCATCGGCATGACTTCGCCCGGCCTCAATTACCACTTGCCGTGGCCGATCGAGACCGTGCTGCTGCCGGCGGTGACCCGCATCAACCGAATCGAGGTCGGCTACCGGACCGCCCCTGCCCAACCGGGCGCGGCCCCGGCAGCGGCCGAGGAAATACCGGCCGAGAGCCTGATGCTGACCGGCGATCAGAACATCGTCGATATCAATTTCGCGGTGTTCTGGCGGATCCGCAACGCCAGGGACTTCCTCTTCAACATTCGTGATCCGGCCGCATCGATCAAGGCGGTCGCCGAAAGCGTGATGCGCGAGGTGGTCGGACGCAATCCGATCGAGCCCCTGCTGACCACCGCCCGCAATGCCATCGAAACCGAGGTCCGCAAGCACCTGCAAACCATCCTCGACCAGTATCAGGCCGGGGTGGAAATCACCGAAGTTCAGCTTCTGAAGGTCGATCCGCCGCCGGAGGTGATCGACAGCTTCCGCGACGTGCAGCGCGCCGGGACCGATGCCGATCGTGCGCGCAACACCGCCGAGACCTACCGCAATGACATCGTGCCGCGCGCCCGCGGCGATGCGGCCAAAATCATCGCCCAGGCAGAAGCCACTAAGGCCGCAGATATCGCAACCGCCACCGGCGAGGGACAGCGCTTCCTTTCGGTGCTCGCAGCGTATCGCCAGGCCAAGGCGATCACCGTGCAGCGGCTTTACATCGAGACCATCGAGGACATGCTCGAGCACGCCCATACCGTCATCCTCGGCAGCGGCTCGTCGCCGGTGCTGCCGCTCTTGTCGCTGCCGCAGATTCCCCGGCAACCGCCGGCAGCGAATCCCGAGCCCGCTCCGGCGCCTCCGTCGCCGCCGGCCACCGCATCGGTCCAAAGCTCGACACCATGAGAGCCCAGAGCCATGAGAGCCCAGAGCCATGAGCGCTAAAAGCTGGAGCCTGATCGGCCTGATCGTCATCGTCTTGGTGGTGCTGAGCAGCTCACTCTTCACCGTCCAGCAGACCCAGGAAGTGCTGATCACCCAGTTCGGACGGCCGGTCCGGATCATCACCAAGCCTGGCCTGCACACCAAAATCCCGTTCGTGCAAGGCGTCATCCCGTTCGACCGGCGGCTCTTGAATTACGAGTTGCCGAGCGAGGAAGTCATCCTCGGCGATCAGCAACGGCTGGTGGTGGACGGCTTTGCCCGTTTCCACATCACCGATCCGCTCCGTTACTACCAGTCTGTCGGGCCGTCGATGGAAGCGATCGATGCCAGGCTTGGTTCAACGCTCGGCTCTTCGTTCCGCCAGGTGCTTGGGCAGGAGACCCTGCCGAACGTGCTATCCGCCGCCCGCAACCGGATCATGAGCGAGATCCAGACCGCAGTGAACACGGCGATGCAGGGCTTTGGCATTACGATCGAGGACGTGCGGATCCGGCGCGCGGACTTGCCGGAAGCGAACACGCAGGCAGTGCTCAAACGCATGCAGACCGAGCGCGAGCGGGTGGCAGCGCTGGTGCGCGCCAAGGGCGCGCAGGCGGCGACGGTGATCCGGGCTGACGCCGACCGGGAACGAACGGTACTGCTGGCGGATGCGAACTCCAAAGCGCTGAGCCTGCAGGGTGAAGGTCAGGCACAGGCAACGTCGATCCTGGCCAAGGCGTATGGCCAGGACCCCTCCTTCTTCAAGGTGTGGCGGACACTCGAGGCCTATCGGAAAGGACTTGCAAACAGCAGCACGGAACTTCTGCTGAGCCCCGCAAGCCCGCTGCTGCGCTACCTTGCCGTGCCGCCGGAGCCGGATGGCTCTGCGGCCGCCCATTGAGTCGGGCAGCCGGTCATGGGTGCGGCGGTCGTTCCGGCTTCTCCTTGCCGCCGGGTAGCGGAGCGGCGCACAATCAACGCCAGCGTGCGCGGCAGATCTCTGCTGCCGCCCAACAAGGATACCAGGATGCCCATGCGTGAGCGGTTCATTCATGGCGGAGCGATCGGAATGGTCTCGCTCTGCCTGTTGCTGGTCGGCTTGCCGGCGGCAGCGGTCGCGGCTGCCGGGGGGGCCGCCGGGCCGCCCACACCCCCGAGCTTCGCCGACCTCGCCCAGAACCTGCTGCCGGCGGTGGTCAATGTCGCCAGCACCGCGGGGCCGAAAATCACCGCACCAACACCGGGCCCCTCGCCAAAATTGCCACCGCTGCCACCCGGTTCGCCGTTCGAGAAGTTCTTCCACGACTTCATGGACCACAACCACGGCGGCGCCGAACCGCCGCCGGAGCGGCTGGAAAGCCTGGGCTCGGGCTTTATCATCGACCCATCCGGCCTGATCGCTACCAACAACCATGTGATCGCCGGGGCGACCACCATCACCGTCACCCTGCATGACGGTACCGTCCTGCCGGCCACGCTGGTCGGCCGCGACGAGCGGATGGACCTGGCCCTGCTCCGGGTTCATGCGAAGGAACCGCTGCATGCGGTGCAGTGGGGCGATTCCAGTGCCACCCGCATCGGCGACTGGGTGCTGGCGATCGGCAATCCTTTCGGGCTCGGCGGCACCGTAACCGCGGGCATCGTCTCGGCCCGCGGCCGCAACCTCAATGAAGGGCCGTACGACGATTTCATCCAGACGGACGCGCCGATCAATCGCGGCAATTCGGGCGGGCCGCTGTTCAACATGCAGGGCCAGGTGATCGGTATCAACACCGCCATCTTCTCGCCGTCGGGCGGCTCGATCGGCATCGGCTTCTCGATTCCTTCCAACCTGGCGAAGCCCGTGCTCGCACAGCTATTGAAATACGGCCATCCGCGCCGCGGCTGGCTTGGCGTCCGCATCCAGGAAGTGACGCCCGACATCGCCGAGAGCCTCGGTCTCAAGCCGCCCTCGGGCGCGCTGGTCGCCGGGCTGACACCGGACGGTCCGGCCGCCAAGGCGGGGCTGAAAACCGGCGACGTCATCCTGACCTTCAATGGGCATGCCGTCGAGGACATGCACGCCTTGCCGTTGATCGTCGCCGAGACCGACATCGGGGCGGACGTCCCGGTCACCGTGTGGCGCAACGGCGCGACCGAAATCCTGCATGCGACCATCGGCGAGCTCACGCCCGAGACGACCGCGGCAGCAGAACAGGCTAAGCCGGCCGCTCCGGCAGAAACGGCGATCGCCTCTCTTGGTCTCAGCCTGGCGCCGGTTTCACCCGAGCTGCGCAACAAGTACCATCTCGGTGCCAAGCAGAAAGGCGTCGTCGTCACCGAGGTGAGCCCCGGCGGGCCGGCCTCGGCCAAGGGCCTCAAGCCGGGAGACGTGGTGCTCGAAGTGCAGCAGCAGGAAGTCGATACCCCCGCCCAGGTGCTCGATCGCCTGGAGGCGGTCAGGCGCGAAGGGCGTCCCTCCGTGCTCATCCTGATCCAACGCGGAAACGAGATGAACTGGGTGCCGCTGCCGCTTGGTTCTTCCGGCAAGGTGGCGCCGGGCTGAGCGGCGCCCAGGCGATGTCGCCCGGCGTCGATCCGGTCAGCTCCGATCCCGCCCTTCCCCCGAAGACCACGGTCGTGGTCATCGGCGGCGGTATCATCGGCACCTCGACCGCCTTCTTCCTGGCACGCAAGGGGATCTCGGTCGCGCTCTGCGAAAAGGGTGAAATCGCCGCCGAGCAGTCCAGCCGCAATTGGGGCTGGTGCCGCAAGATGGGCCGGGACCCCCGCGAGATTCCGCTCATCATCGAGGCGCTCAGGCTGTGGCCGGAAATGAACGGGTTGACCGGTGCCGAGACCGGCTTCCGGCAATGCGGCATCGTCTATCTCTGCAAGACGGCGGCGGAGATGGCGAAACGGGAAGCCTGGCTGAAGGTGGCGCGGCCCTACCAGATCGGCAGCCGGCTGCTTTCAAGCGTCGAGCTGGGCGGCGTGCTTCCCAACCTCAAGGGAAGCTGGGCGGGCGGATTGTTCACGCCGACCGACGGCCGGGCCGAACCCGCCAAGGCCGCGCCGGCCATCGCCGAGGCGGCACGCAGGCATAATGCCGCGGTGCTGACCCGTTGTGCGGTGCGGGGCATCGAAACGACGGGCGGACGGGTGAGCGGGGTCGTCACCGAGGGGGGACGGATCGGCTGCGAATCGGCGGTGCTCGCAGGCGGCGTGTGGTCGCGACTCTTCCTCGGCAATCTCGGCATCCGGCTGCCGCAATTGAGGGTGGTCTCGGCGGTGATGCGGACCGAGAAGCTCGATGGTGGCCCGGAGGTTTCGGCAGCGGGCGAGGGCTTCGGCATCCGCAAGCGGATCGACGGTGGCTATACGGTCGCCAACTGGAGCAACAACCGCTTCGACGTCACACCCGACGCGATCCGCTTCTTCCCCGATTTCCTGCCAGCACTCCGGCAAGAGCACGATTCGCTCCGCCTTCGGCTCGGTGCGCGCTTCATCGAAGAATGGCGCACCCCGCGACACTGGAAGCTGGATCAGCCCACACCCTTCGAGCGGGTCCGCACGCTCGACCCGGAGCCCGACGAGACCATCCTCGACCAGGCGCAGAAGAGTGCTGCAGAGGCGTTTCCGGTGTTCCGCAACATGCGCATCGCCGAGCGCTGGGGCGGGGCGATCGACGTCACGCCGGACGCCGTGCCGGTGATCTCGCCGATCGAGAAAGTGCCGGGCCTGTTCGTTGCCACCGGCTTCTCGGGGCACGGCTTCGGGATCGGACCCGGTGCCGGGCTCCTGATGGCAAATCTCGTCAGTGGCGAGCCGCCGGTGGTCGATCCCGAGCCTTTCCGATTTTCCCGCTTTACCGATGGCTCCCGACCGAAGCCCTCGCCGCTGATCTGAATCGGGAACGAGATGCGCGTTGTCGTAATGGGTGGAGGTGTGGTCGGCGTCACCACGGCGTACCAGCTTCTGCGCGACGGTCACGAGGTGGTGCTGCTCGAGCGCGAGGCCGAGGTCGCGTCCGAGACCAGCTTCGGCAATGCCGGAATGATCGCGCCGGGCCATTCCTTCGCCTGGTCCTCCCCGCAGGCGCCGCTCATTCTTCTGAAATCCCTCTTCCTCCCCAACCAGGCGCTGCGCTTCCGGCCGTCGGCGGATCCAAAGCTATGGTCGTGGTCGCTCCTGTTCCTGGCCCAATGTACTGCCGAACGGGCCGCACGGAACACGCGTGCCAAGCACCGGATCGCTACCTATTCGCAGTCGGTTCTCAAGGAAACACTGGCCTCCGAGACGATCCGCTACGACCGCAACACGGCCGGCATTCTCTATTTCCATCGCCGCCAGGACTCGCTCGCCCGCGGCGTTGCGCACATGCGGATTCTTGCCGAATGCGGCCAGCAGATTCGCGTGCTCGACCGCGCCGGCGTGGTGGCACTCGAGCCCGCGCTGGCGGGCGAGGCGGCGATTGCGGGCGGGATTCACTGCCCGACCGACGAGACCGGAGATTGCCGGCTGTTCACCCGCGCGCTGGCCGAGATCTGCCGCGCGCGGGGCGCCGAGATCAGAACCGCGACCCGGATCGAACGAATCGTCGTCGAGGGTGATGCGGTGCGCGGGGTCAAGACGGCAGCGGACATGGTTGCCGGGGACGCGTACGTGCTCGCTCTCGGCTGCGAGAGCCCGCGTCTCGCCGCCCCGATCGGCCTCCGGTTGCCGGTCTATCCGGTCAAGGGATATGCGCTGACCATTCCGGTCGGGAATCATCGTGCGCCGCCCGCGATCGGCGCCATCGACGAGGAAAATCTGGTTGCGGTGACGCCGTTCGGCGATCGCGTCCGGGTGACGGCGACCGCCGAGATTGCGGGCTATGACACCTCGCACCGGCCGGCCGACTTCGCCCACATGACGCAAGTGGTTCGCCAACTCTATCCGGACGGAGCGGATTACGGGCGGGCGGAAATGTGGGCCGGCCTCAGGCCGATGACGCCCTCCAACCTGCCGATCCTTGGGCGGAGCCGGATCAGAAACCTTTATCTCAACACCGGACATGGCCATATCGGCTGGACGATGTCGCATGGCACCGCGCGCCTCACCGCAGATCTGATAAGCGGGCGGGAGCCGGCGATTCCGCTGGCCGCGTAAAGGAGGAAACGGTGTCCGAAGCGACGCTCGAAGCCCGGTGCGAGGATCTTGGCGTGCTCACGTGCACGCTCGATGAAGGCATCGCCGCACGCGCTGCGATCGGGCTCCTGGTGCTGGCGACGGACCAGACGATGGAGCATGAGTTCCGCCATCTGCTGCAGCTCCCGGGCGTCGGCCCGGGCGTCGGCCCGGGCGTCGGATTGTACGTGGCCCGCCTGCATAATGACGCCGCCATCACCCCTGAAACGCTGCGGGCAATAGCGCCCCGCATCGCGCCGGCGACCGCGCTGATTTTGCCGGCGCTGAGGCTCGACGTCGTGGCGTTCGGTTGCACCTCGGCCAGCATGACACTCGGCGAGGCAGCAGTATTCAGGGAGATTCAGAAGGCGCGGCCGGAGGTTCGGTGCACGACGCCGGTAACGGCGGCCTTCGCCGCGTTCCGGGCGCTTGGCGCAGAGCGCATCGGCGTGCTCACTCCCTATGCGGCGGCAGTGAACCGGACGGTCCGGGAATATCTCGAAGCGCACGGGACGGCGGTTGCGGCGTTTGCGACCTTCGACAAGCCGGACGATCGCGAGGCGGCGCGGATCGACTTGGGATCGATCAGGGAGGGGATCAAGGCGCTCTGCCGGACGAGAGCACTCGATTGCGTGTTCGTTTCCTGCACCTCGCTTCGGCTTGCGGAGATCGTCGAGGAGGTTGAGGCCGAAACCGGGATCGCGGTCACCTCGAGTGACCACGCGCTGGCCTGGCACGCGCTCCGCCTGGCCGGGATTGGTGAAGCGGTGCCCGGGGCAGGACGGCTGTTCACGCTGTGAGCGGGCCGGAGGGGATCATTGCCGAGGGTGAGGTCGCGGGCACGCTCGAAGGCGGGGCATTCCGACTCGTCTATCGGCTGGATTGCGCGGCGAATTGGGCCTTTCGTGCGGCCGACCTTCAGCTTGCGTTCGGTCGCGAACAGCGAAGCTGCCGCGTCGCTCGCGCCGGCGACGGCGCATGGCAAGTGGATGGCGCGGCGCGGCCGGACCTCGCCCGCTCGAGCGCAATCGACATCATGGTAACACCGCTCACGAATACGATTCCGGTCCGCACGCTTGCGTTCGTACCGGCTATGCCGGTCACGCTCAGCGTTGCCTGTGTGCCGGTCCCTTCGCTCGAAATCGTGCCGCGGGAGCAGGAATACGAGCCGATCTCGCCCGGCCGTCTCCGCGACCGCAACCTCGAAAGCGGCTTCACTGCGGAGCTCGAGGTGGACGCCGACGGGCTGGTCGAGCGTTACGGAGAGCTCTGGCGCCGGGCGTGAACGGCCCCTTGCGCGGCGGTGACGAGGTGGCAAGCTGGTCCGGGGAATCACACATGGCTGATCGAGGCCCCACCCGCACTAACGGTACTTCCCAACCCTCTGGGAGAGGGGCCGGGGGTGAGGGCTGTGCGCAGTGGTGAGGGCAGGCGTTGGGGTGAATCATCCAACAACAAAAGTAAGTACTGGATCGATATGGCCTTCGGCGGAATCGCTTCGGCTCTCCACCAATGTCATGAAATTGATCGAGCAAATAAAACCGGAACGTGATGATCCGAAAGCATCACGCTCTGGCCGGCGAGAGGAGCCCGACCATGCCTGAAGGACGACTCGTCATCGGCACGCGCCGCTATTCATCCTGGAGCATGCGCGGCTGGCTCGCCGTCCGCCTGGCGGAACTCGATGTCAGCGAGGAAGTGATACGCCTGAGCGGCGGGGCAACACCGGAGGTCAAAGAGCGCTCGCCATCCGGCCTTGTTCCCTATCTCGAGCATCGCGGCATTGCGGTCTGGGAGAGCCTGGCAATCGCCGAGTATTGCGCGGAACTTGCCCCGGCGCTCTGGCCCAGAGAACGTGCGGCGCGGGCGCATGCGCGCGCAGTCGCGGCCGAGATGCACGCGGGGTTCGCCGCACTCCGCGCGGCGATGCCGATGAATCTCGGCCGGCATCGCCCCGGGCGTGGCCGCACGCCCGAAGCGCTCGCCGACATCATGCGGATCGAAGCGCTCTGGCAGGACACGCGGGCCCGTTTCGGCGGTGGCGGGCCATATCTGTTCGGCTCTCGCTTCACCGCGGCGGATGCGATGTATGCGCCGGTCGTCACACGTTTCCTCACCTATGCTCCGGAGATCAAGCCCGGAACGCGCGCCTATTGTGACGCTGTGCGCGCGCATCCGCTGGTCGCGCGCTGGTACGACGAGGCGGGCCGCGAGCCGGAAGAGTGGCGGATCGCCAAGTATGAGGCGGAGTTGGCATGAACACCGCGGAGGCGCTCGACCATGTCGGAATCGCCGGGACGGATCTGCAACAGCTCGGCTCGGCCTATGAAGCACTCGGCTTCGCGCTGACCCCACTCGCCCGGCATTCCGGGCGGCGGACACCGGATGGGCCGGTCGTTCCGTTTGGCACCGGCAACCGATGCGCGATGCTACGGGAGGGCTATCTCGAGCTGATCGCGGTGGTTGATCCGGAGAGCTTCACCAATTCGCTCGAATTCTCGCTCGCCCGCTATGCGGGGCTGCACATCCTGGCACTCGGCATCGATGACGAGGAAGCCAATCTCGCGCGCCTGCGCGCGGGCGGAGTGAAGATCCCGGGAATCGCCTATCTGGAGCGACCGGTCGATGACGCCGATCCCGCCGGGCCGAAGGCGCGATTCGCGCGGCTGCTGCTGCCCGGCGCGCCGGAAGGGCGGATCTTCCTGATCCGGCATCTGACACCGGAGGCGATCTGGCAGCAGCGTTTTCTCTCCCATCCGAACCACGCCGTAGGCCTCGAGGAGGCCTTTGTCGTGACCACCGCGCCCGCGGAGAGCGCGGCACGCTTTTCGCTGCTGGCTGGCCTGCCGGTCACTCCCGATCCTGCCGGCGGCTTCGGGCTTCTCTTGCCGCGCGGCCGGGTCCGGATTCTGCCACCGGAGGCCCTTGGTGCGGTGCTGCCCGGGGTTGCCGTCCCGACGCTGCCCTTCATCGCCGGAATCACCATCAGGACCGACGACGCCAACGCGGCGATCCGGCGCCTCCTCGGCGAACGCGGGATCGCGCATCAAGAACTGGCGGGCGGCATCCTGGTCGATCCGGCGGCAGCGGGAGGGGCGGCGTTGCTGTTCCGCCCGGCCTGACCGGCGCTTCCCGGCGGCGCGCCGCGGCGGGTTGACAGGCGGCGGCGTCCGGGCGGCAAAGACGGATGCCCTTCGCTGAATTCCTTCCGGCACTGGCAGCGCTCGCCCAGGTGCTGCTGATCGATCTCGTGCTCGCCGGCGACAACGCAGTGGTCGTCGGGCTTGCGGTTGCCGGGCTCGAGGAGAAGCGCAAACGCCAGGCGATTGCGCTTGGCGTCGGCGTCGCGGCGGCTCTCAGGATCGGGTTTGCGCTGGTGGCAGTCGGGCTGCTCGAGGTCATCGGTCTGCAACTCGCGGGCGGGCTCCTCCTGCTGTGGGTCGCCTGGAAGAGCTGGCGCGAGATCCGCGCTCACCAGCCACATCCGGGACGGCCAGAGGGCGCGCCGCCCCGGAGCATGAAGAGCGCGATCGGCAGGATCATCCTCGCGGATCTTTCGATGAGCCTCGATAACGTGCTGGCGGTCGCCGGAGCCGCGCGCGAGCATCCCCTGGTGCTGGTGTTCGGGCTTGCGCTCTCGGTGGTGCTGATGGGGGTGGCCGCGGACCTCGTTTCCAAAGTGCTCGAAAAATGGCCGTGGGTCGCCTGGATCGGGGTCCTGATCGTGTTCACGGTGGCGCTCAGGATGATCTGGGACGGCTCGTTCCGGGTGGCAGGGCACATCGGTTAGTTCCCCACCGGCGTTGCCGACCCACTGGGCATGAAACCACACCATAGCCCGCAATGTCATTGCGAGGAGCGTGAGCGCGTCTCTTCACGCGCGAG
>JBOHMK010000320.1:0-8683 GCA_050730115.1 Acetobacteraceae bacterium | reverse complement strand
AGCCGGAATGGGCGGTGCTGGTCGGGATCTGCACGCATCTCGGCTGCCTGCCGGGATATTTTCCGAACCCGAGCCCGAATATGCCGGTCGCGGACTGGCCGGGCGGTTATCTCTGTCCGTGCCATGGCTCGAAATACGACCTTGCCGGACGGGTCTGGCAGGGCGTCCCGGCGCCCTACAACCTGCCGGTGCCGCCCTACACGTTCCTCGACGCAAAGACGATCAGGATCGGCGAGAACCCACTTAAATTCACCTACACGCTCAACGACATCGTGCAGATCTGAGCGCGCCGCCTCGGCTCGTCGGGCCAGCCTCCATCGACGCCGCGAACGAGGAGATCCGCTCGCACCTCCACAGAGGAAATGACCAGGACCTCGTGAACGCTCCGGATCGAGGCGCAGGCTCAGACCTTTGCTCAGGTCTCCCGGTGATTGGCAGGCGAGAGAATCTCGATTGGGGGCCTTGACCCGGACCGGGCGGGGGCAACTACAGACGCGCCAAGCGTGTCGTCCGATAGATCGCGGTGAGCGGGATCCGGAGGCCGATGCTTTCGAAAGTGACCTCGCCCACCGCGTCGATCTGTACCGGTTGCTTCGGCCAGGTTCCGTCCGGATTGCGGCGTAAAAGCTCGGCACCGATGGAAGCTGTCCGGACGATGAGGATTTCCATGACGCTCGGAATGGTGGTGTAGGCCCATACATTGGCCCATGTTTCCGCCTGGTTGCTCGGCGAGAGAATTTCCACCAGCAACACCGGATCGGTGAGTACGGCCTCTTCGGTCTCGTAATGCGAACACGTCACCGCCAGGTCAGGCACCCGTACGTTGAACTCCGACTGAACGTGCGGGCTCACCCCGGGGGTCGTGATGACACTGCAGGGGCTGCTTCGCTCGGCCAGGTGATGATCGATCAGGCTCGATAGCACGCTCTGAATGGCACCGTGGGTCCGGTTGGCGGGCGCCATGGCCTGTGGCTCGCCATCGACGAGCTGCCAGACCTGCCCCGCAGGCGGGTCCCATGCCAGGAACTCCGCGACCGTCATCCGGACCGGGATCTTTAGCGATGCGGTCATGGATCCAGTCTAGCACCGATCGGACGCCTGGGCACCGCTGCCCGGTTCCCGCCAGGTCTCGTTGGTCGCCATCGGCAGGCTCGCATTGATCCGCCGCCTGCCGCGCGGCGCGGGGGCAGCGGGCGGTGGTCGCGCGCCGCCGTGGGTCGCCTGTTGGGAACCACCAGCCGCACCTGTTGAGGCAGGTCAATAGCGTCCCCGGGCAGGGCGCTAATCTTTAGTACATTGCTGTCCGCGAGTGGAGATGCGTATGCCCCGATACATCCTTGTTCCGGCGACCGGTACCGACGGCGACGGCCCCGTCTTTGCCACCGCGCTCACGGTGGCGCGCGCATGGTCCGGCCATCTCGAATTCCTGCACGTGCGGGCTGATATCGACAGGATCATCATGAGCATCGCAACGGCGGACGCCGTGGGCAGCGGCGGGGCAATTGCGCCGGTCACCGAGATCCTGGAGCGGGACATCGCGAGCAGAGAAGAGAAGGCGAACGCTGCCGTTCGGACATTCTGTGCGCGCCAGCAGATCGTGCTCGACGAGACTTCGGGTGGTGATCGGGTCTCGGCGGAATACCAGGTTGAAACCGGCGAAGAAGCGGGCCTGGTCGCGACGCATGGTCGGACCGCCGATCTCCTGGTCGTCGGCCGGGTCCGTGACGACGTAGTGCCGGCCACGGAGGTGCTCGAGGCGGCCCTCCTCAGGACCGGTCGGCCGCTGCTGATCGCCTCGGCAAAGCCGCTCCAGGTCGAGAACGGCAACGTGATCATCGCCTGGAAGGACACGCGCGAGGCGGCACGCGCTGTGGCCTCGGCGCTGCCCTTCATTCAGAAGGCGGCGCGCGTGAGCATTCTGTCGGTTGCAGAAGACACAAAATCCACCACACAGTCATGCAGCCGACTTGGCCATGCACTCCGGTGGCACAATCGGGAGACATCGGTGCGGCATCTGGCGGCCGACGGCCGTCCACCTGTCGAGACGTTGCTCGAAGGCGCGGGCGCGTGTGGGGCCACGCTTTTGGTGATGGGCGGCTACAGCCACAGCCGCATGCGCGAGGTGGTGTTCGGCGGCTTCACGCGGCGTGTTTTGCGGGACGCCCGGCTTCCGGTGTTGATGGCGCGCTGATGCTCCGGCCCGAAACGTCAGATCCGCTGCCAGATACCGGTCTCCTCATCGAGCCGGTCCTGTTCCAGGCCACGGAAGTCGCCGCGCGAAACGACGCCGACGACGATCCCATTGTCGACCACCGGAATATGGCGAAAGCCACCGTCCTGCATCAATCGAAGCGCCTCGATCGCCGAGCAGCGTGGTGGCATGGTTTCCGGATTGGGAGTCATGACGTCGCGCAACCGGGTGGCGGCAGGATCACTGCTGCAGCCAAGGCAGCGCACCGCATCGCGGCCGGTGAAGATGCCGACGAGCCGGCCCCTCGTATCCGTCACCAGGACGGCGCCGACGCGCCGATCATACATGCGCTCGCAGGCCTCCGCGACCGGGGTATCCAGCGGCAACATCAACGGCTTTTGGTTCCTGATGATGTCGCCCATCAGTCGATTGACCATGATCGTACCCTCGCCCGGTAAATGCCAGCAAGGGTGGCAATGCCCACGCGTTTCGGCATTGATCGAGATCAACGTGTGGGGCCCGATCGCGGATTCGGGCCATCGTCCCCGGCCTCGGTGACGCTCAAGCGCGCTTCGACGATTTGCGGATCAGCCGGCAGGCGCCGCAGGCGAAATCCAAGAAACCGTGCAAGGTCGAGCATCGCCTCGTTCTCCGCCATGATCGAGCCGACCACCTCGCGAACCCCGTGCTGGGGTGCCCAGGTGAGGAGACGCTGCATCAGGTGTGCGGCGATGCCGCGGCCTTGCAGATCGTGCTGCACCACCACGGCGAATTCGGCTTGACGCGGATTTTCCGCGCGCGTGAGCCGCGCAACGCCGACGATCTCCCCGCTCGCTTCATGCACCGCGATCAAAGCCATATCACGCTCGTAATCGAGCCTGGTGAAGTGTTCGCGCTGCTCCGGCGTCAGTTCTCTGACGGCAGAGAAAAAGCGAAACCGGACGTCATCGGGTGTAAGACGATGGAAGAAGGCATTGTGCGCGGCGGCATCGGCGGGGCGAATTGGGCGGATCAGAAACACCTCCTCTCCGGCCGGCCAGCGTTCTTCCAGCTCTCGGGGATATCGTGCCATTTCGCGCTCTGTCCGCTCCGCCGATCGGGCCGCCCGCCCCGTGCTCTCAACTCCGTTTGCCAGGCCGGAGGCAATCGGCCGTCGTCCACGCTTCATATGTGCGATCACGGCGGAGGAGCAAATGCCATTGAGATCGCCCATGACAAGCGATCCGCAGCCGGGCTTGAGCCCGCATGTGCATGGATCGACGTCAGCAGCTCCGATAATCCGTTATCTCGGCGCGCCAGTAAACGAATATGCCGGCTTCGAGCACCCAGCCGACCTCGGCACGCGCGGCGAGGAGCGCCGCTTGCCTCCGGAATGCCGTCGATGTGAGCAGATCAGTGCATTGTCTGGCAACCGGCGATGCTGAGGGCGCGGAGATTGCGGATGGCAACCTGCGTCCGCTCGATGGCAATAATCTGCTTTCGGCGGAGCTGGGTCAGGCCGCGGCAGACCGTTTCGATGGTAAGCCCAAGGTAGTCGGCGATGTCGACCCGACGCATCGGCAGCTCGATCGGCCGGTCGCCTTCTGCACCAAGCCGTGCCGCAATCTCCAGCAGAAAGCTTGCGATCCGCTCGGCGGCGGTCTTCCGCCCGAGCAGCAGCATCCGCTCGCGTCCGGCACGAAGTTCGTGCGCCGTAAGAGTGCGAAGCCGCCGCGCAAGCTCGCGGTCGCGCTCTGCCAGCACTTCAAGAAGGCGCCGCGGATAGCGCCGGAGCATCGCCGCGGTCACCGCTTCGGCGCCGAAATCATGCTCGTCGAGCGCTTCCCAGCCGAAGAGATCGCCGGGGAAAAGAAACTCGCCTACCTGGCGGCGACCATCCTCCATCAGCCTCACGGTGCGGACGCATCCGCTCTGCACCAGGTAGCAATGATCCGCGGGCTCTCCTTGCCCAACGATCTCCTCGTCGGGAGCCGCACGCACGATGATCGCCTGCGACTCCAGCGAAGCCAACATCCGCTGCTCGGCGCACCGGCCCGGATTGCCGGCGGCAGTGCACCACAGAGGGGGCCCTCCCCGATGCTCGATTGCAGGCCAATGCGCGATTGCAGGAACGGTCGCGGACATCGTTTTCTCCGCAGCTGAGCCAGTCCAGATGCGACCAACAGTACCGGGATGAGCCGCGGCCGGAAATCCGGTATGCTGCGTACGTGGATCTACGTAGGATCGGACGGATGGACGAGCCGGCGACGGTCCATGTGGTGGATGACGATGCCGCGGTTCGCGACTCACTCCGCGTCCTGCTGGAGGCGGCGGGGTTCACGGTGCGGACGCACGCGAGCGCCGGCGCACTTCTGGCCGCCGAGCCCGAGCCCCTCGGCTGCGTGCTGACGGACGTGCGCATGCCGGAGATCGACGGCCTCGAGCTGCAGCGCCTGCTCAATGCGAGCGGCATCGGCTTGCCGGTCATCGTCATGACCGGGCACGGCGGCGTCCCGGTTGCAGTCAGTGCCATGAAAGAGGGCGCGGTCGACTTCCTGGAGAAACCGTTCGATGACGAACAGCTTCTCAGGGCCATTCGCCGCGCAGTGGAGCAGAGCCGGCAGCACCAGGCGCGCGAATTGGCCGCCGCCGAGGCAGCCGCCCGGCTTGCCCAGTTGACACGGCGGGAGCGCGAGGTGCTCGATCGGCTCGTCGGTGGGCTATCGACCAAGGCGATTGCCAAGGCGCTTGGCGCCAGCCCGCGCACGATCGAAGTCCACCGGGCGCGCGTGTTCGAGAAGCTTAAGGCCGGGAACCTGCCCGATCTGGTCCGCCTGGTTCTTGCAGCCGATCCAGCGGGCGCGCGGCGCCCTGACAGTTGAGGCGGGGAACGATGCGCGCCGGCGCCGAAGCTGCGCAATCCATGCGGAGAAAGGACATGAGCGAAACTATTATTCTCGGCCCGATCACATTGCGCTTCCTGCACACCAAGGAAAGCACGGATGCCAGCCTCGACCTGTTCGAAATGACGGTGCAACCGGGCGGAGCGATGCCGGTCGCGCATTACCACCGCGACTGGGACGAGACGATCTATGGCCTTTCGGGAACGGTCACCTTCGTCGTCGGGGGGCGGGATCTCGATCTTGGCCCGAACCAGTCGGTGTTCATCAAGCGTGGCGTCGTGCACGCCTTCAGCAACCGGACCGACCGCCCCGCGTCCTCACTCTGCGTGCTGACGCCGGGCCGGCTCGGGCCGCAATTCTTCCGCGAGATCGCGGCACTCGCCGCCGCGGGGCGCCCGGATCCAGCGCTCATGCGGGAGACAATGCTGCGCCACGGACTGGTACCAGTGGCTCCGGCTTAGGAGTTTGCTGAAAAGTCAGGCCAAGGGCTCCGCCCTTGACCCCCAATGCGACCTTGGGGGGCCTGAGGCCCCAGACCCCCGAACTTCAAAAGAAGGGATCCACAAGGCGTGCCTTTGGCCGCGTGCGGGGCAAAGCCCCGCAGATTGTCCTGGCGAAAGCCACGACACCGTTTTTCAGCAAACTGCCAGACCGCATTCGTTTCATGAAACGCTCAGCTTGTGGCCTTGACCTCGATTTTCTTCGGCGCTGCGGCCTTGGTCTTGGGTAGCGTCAAGGTGAGGACTCCATTGGCGAATTCCGCGGCGATCTTCTCCCCATCGACATCGTCGGGCACGACGAACGAGCGCTGGAACTCGCCGTAGGTCCGCTCGGTCAGGTGATAGCCCTTGTCCTTCTCATCTCGCTCCTGGCGCTTTTCACCCCTGATGGTGAGCGTGTCCCCGGAAAGCGACACCTGGACGTCCTTCACGGTCATGCCCGGCAACTCGGCGGTCAGCTTGAATGACGTAGTATCTTCTGTGATGTCGACGGCGGGTGAGGCGATAACGCCGGGGTCAAACCCGAAGGCCGGGAATGACGGGATACCAAAGCCGGTGGTGAAACGGTCGAACAACCGGTCCATTTCGCTACGAAGGGACCTCCAGACGTCGGGCGTGCCGACCGGAGCGGGCGCGGATTTCTTCACGGGAACAGGTGCGGTTGCCATGGGATTCCCCTCCATCACTTGCTGGTCGATCCGATCATGCGTACGTCAATGTAGTGTCGCCGGCATTGATACAAGTCAGCGTCCACGTCGTTTTTGCGCACACCCCACGCAGCTCCAGAGGCCAGCCTGACGTCACCGCGCTCCGGCCCGGCGCAACGGCCCGATCCACCTCTCAACATGCGGCCGAAGCCCGCTGTCCGAGATCTTGACCAGATCCTTGGCCAGCGCGCCGACGATCCGGGACGCGGTCGTGGGATCGAGGTTATCCCGGATGGCGGCGAGCATGCGCCGCGGAGCGACGATGATCAGCTCCCCGAAATCCCGGCACTCGGCCGCAGTGTTGATCCGATCGGCCAGGAGTTGCGCAAATTTCCTTTGCTCAAGCGCCTGCGGGTCGTGCCGGGGTGCCAATGCGTGATGTGCCGAAGAGTCGCTATGAAACGCGGCACCCGGACGATCCGTGCGCAGCTCCGCCGACCTCCGGTGAGCGGAGAGTGAATCCAGCGCCCACTCGGTGCGCAGCACGTTGTTCCGGTCCGGCCGGACAAAGCGGGCGTGCTCGCCATCGGCAAGGACAATCAACAGATCAGGATGCTGCGGCATCGATGCCTCTTTCGTTGCTGCCGGCTACGGCGTAGATAAAGCTTGCTCCGGTGTGCACGCGGCATCTTTGATGTGGATCAATCTCCGCTGCCTCTACCTGCGGTAAAGGCGGGCGTGCAGGTGAGGCGCATGCAATGATCCCGGTTCCGCGCCTCAGGCGTGCCCTTCTCGGCGTGGTCGTGCTGGGCCTGGTGGCGGGTTTCCTCGCGCTTTCTGTCGGCCGACCTTTCGTTATGCGCATCGCGTGGGATGTGCCGGCAGCGCTGGTCGCGGCGGTGGTGGCCGCGGATCTCATTGCCGGGCTGCGCCGCGGCGTGTTCGGCGTCGATGTGATTGCTCTGCTTGCGATCACGGCCGCTTTGCTTCTCGGCGAGCATCTCGCCGCGATCATCGTCGCGGCGATGGTCGCCGGCGGTGCGGCGCTCGAGGAATTCGCGGAGGCGCGCGCCCGACGCGAACTCGCGGCCCTCGTCAGCCGCACCCCCCGGATCGCGCATCGCCGGCTCGGCGACGCGATGATCGACATCCCGGCTGAGGCCGTGCAGCCAGGCGATCTCCTGCTGGTGCGAACCGGCGAAGTCGCCCCGGCCGACGGAACGGTTCACGACGGGCCAGCGACGTTAGACCTGTCCGCACTCACCGGCGAGCCGCTTCCGGTCACGCGTGCCGGAGGCGAGCAAGTGGCGAGTGGCGCGGTGAATGCGGGGAGGCCGTTCCTGCTCCGCGCCACCGCGAGCGCCGAAGACAGCACCTACGCCGCGATTGTGCGGCTGGTGCAGGCGGCCGAGCGGGACCGCCCGCCGATGGTGCGCCTGGCCGACCGCTCTGCGCTCGGCTTCCTCGTGGTCACGGCGGTGATTGCAGCGATGGCATGGGCGCTCTCGGGCGATCCGGTGCGCGCGCTTGCGGTCCTGGTTGTTGCCACTCCCTGCCCCCTCATCCTGGCAGCGCCCGTCGCACTGATCGGCGGCGTTTCGCGCGCGGCACGCCGCGGCGTGATCGTGAAGGGCGGCGGGGCGCTGGAGCGCTTGGCGCGTGCTCGCACGGCGTTGTTCGACAAGACCGGCACACTCACGACGGGGACACCGCGGGTGGCAGGCATTGCGGTGCTGGACGGGTTTGCGCCGGCGGACGTACTGCGCACCGCGGCCTCTCTGGAGCAAGCCTCGCAGCACGTGGTCGCGACTGCGATCGTTGCCGCCGCCCGCGCCCGCGACCTCAGGCTTTCGGCGCCGGGCGAAGTGGAAGAGATGCCCGGCGCGGGCCTCTCGGGCATGGTGGAGGGCTCTCGGGTCCTCGTCGGCAGCGAGGGCCTGCTGGCGGCGGCCGGGCTCACCACTCCGAGCGAGGGTGCCGTCGCGCGGATGGCGAATGCGGCGGCAGCGGCGGCGTGGGTCGCGCTCGACCGGCGCATCGCGGGCGCAGTGCTGCTCAGCGATCCGATCCGGCCCGAGACGCCGCGGGCACTCCGCGCGCTCAGGGGTGCTGGGCTTACGCGGCTGGTCATGGCGAGCGGCGATCGAAAGGAGGCCGCCGAGGAGATCGGCGAGCGCCTCGGGATGGACGCGGTCTTCGGCGAGCTCCAGCCTGCCGGCAAGGCCGCCCTCGTCGCGGCCGAAAGGGCCAATGCGCCGACGCTGATGATCGGCGATGGGATCAACGACGCTCCCGCGCTCGCCGCGGCCGATATCGGGCTCGCCATGGGCGCTCGGGGGGCGGCGGCCGCGTCGGAGGCGGCGGACGCGGTGCTGATGGTGGACCGGCTCGATCGGGCGGCGGAGGCGGTTGCGATCGCGGCCAGGTCGCGCCGCATCGCGCTCGAATCGATCGTCGCGGGCA
>JBOHMK010000319.1:0-2424 GCA_050730115.1 Acetobacteraceae bacterium | reverse complement strand
GTCTTGCCGCCCACCCCGCCCGGGCGGGGTGGCTGCGCCGTGCCCGGCTCCGCGGGGTGTGGCGCCGCTCCGGGCGGCGCCACGGGCGCGCGCTTGCGGCGTACCTCCACCTGCACCACCTTCGAGCGCCCATGGCTGAAGCTCTGCCGTACAGAGCCAGCGTCCACAGTCCGCCCAAGCTCGGGCCGCGCCGCCGGCCTGAGGCTGAGCCGCCCCTTCACCGGTTCCTGCTCATTGCCTTCCGTCATGCACCCGCTCGTCCCGTCCCAGCTTGGACCAGCCCAAGCCCAGCCCAACCAACCGTTCCACCTCGCACCTGACCGCCGCCGCCAATCGGCCGGACCGCAGCAGAACAGGCCCGGCGGCAGCGGCGCCGAACACCTCGGCCAGCACCTCCGCCGGGACGCTCAGCGGAAGCGGCTCTGTTCCCGCCGGCAGCAGCCCGGTTTCGTCCGCCTGCACACGAAGCCCCCGCACGCAAAGCCAGGGCCGCCCTTCGGCGAGCCAGTCGCTGGCCGCGTTCCCGCCCGCCACCGCTTGCCGAGCACGCCGGGCGCGGCCGAGCAGGCCAACGATCCGCCGCACCAGCCCTGCCTGGAGCCGCACCAGGAGATCGTCAGGAATCGTCACTGCACTGCCGGCCGCCCGCGCGACGGCCCGCTCCAACCGACCCGAGGCCCGCGCGGTTTCTATCACATCGCCCTTGGCGCTCAACCAGATTCCCCGCCCCGGCAGCCACCCTTCAAGGTCAGGCACGAGAGTCCGCCCCGGCCCGGTGACGAACCGCACCATCGCTTCCTTGGGCGCCACCGTGCGCGTCAGCACGCAGCGCCGGAGCGTCGGTCCCCGATTCCCGCGACCGCGATCGGGCGGGCGTGCCTCAGCCGTGGCTCGCCTCCTCGTCCGCGAACCAGTGCGCCCGCGCTGCCATGATGATGCCGTTCGCACTGACTTCGTCGATCGCTTCGGCGCCGAGAATTTCGATCAGCTCGTCAGAGGCGAGATCCGCGAGATCATCGAGCGACTTGATGCCCTTCTCGCCGAGCGTCACCAGCATCCCGGGCGTCAGGCCCTCGATCGCGGCCACTTCGTCCGCCACCCCAAGCTCCCGTCTCCGCTCGGTCAACTCCGCCTCACGACGCACCCGAAAGGCTTCCGCACGACGGATCAGCTCGGCTGCGATCTGATCATCGAACCCCTCGATCGCGGCCAGCTCTTCCGCCGGGGTCATCGCCAGTTCGTCGACCGAGCCGAAACCCTCGGTGACCAGCAAACCCGCAATCACGTCGTCCACATCGAGCGCCTCGACGAACAGGCCGGTGCGCCGCCGGAACTCCTCCTGCCGCCGCTCGCTCTCCTCGGCCTCGGTCATGATATCGATGTCCCAGCGCGTGAGCTGACTCGCCAGGCGCACGTTCTGACCCCGTCTCCCGATCGCCAGCGAAAGCTGATCGTCCGGCACCACGACCTCGACGCGGCCCGCCTCTTCGTCCATCACCACCTTGGTGACTTCGGCCGGCGCCAGCGCATTGACGACGAAGGTCGCCGCCTGCGGACTCCAGGGGATGATGTCGATCTTCTCACCTTGCAGCTCCGCGACCACCGCCTGCACCCGCGAGCCGCGCATGCCGACGCAGGCGCCAACCGGATCGATCGAGGAGTCCCGGCTGATCACCGCCATCTTTGCCCGCGAGCCCGGATCCCGCGCCACCGCCTTGATTTCGATGATGCCGTCATAAATTTCCGGTACCTCCTGCGCAAACAGCTTGGCCAGGAACCCGGGATGCGTGCGGGAGAGGAAAAGCTGCGGCCCGCGCGGTTCGGAACGCACGTCGTAAATATACGCCCTGACGCGATCCCCGTTGCGGAAGCTTTCACGCGGAATGAGTTCGTCGCGCCGCAACAGCGCCTCGGCACGGCCGAGATCGACCATCAGATTGCCGTACTCCGTGCGCTTGACGATGCCGTTGACGATCTCTCCGACGCGGTCCTTGTACTCTTCGTACTGGCGCTTGCGCTCGATGTCGCGCACGCCCTGCACGATCACCTGTTTGGCCGTCTGCGCCGCGATACGGCCGAAATCGATCGGCGGCAGCGGATCGACGATGTATTCCCCGAGCTTGATCTCAGGACGAAATTTCTTGGCAATCGAGAGCGGGATCTGAGTCTCTTCGTTCTCCACCACCTCGACCACTTCGGTCCAGCGCGACAGGCTGACGTCTCCGCTCTTGCGGTCGATGGTCGCGCGGATGTCCTTCTCGTGCCCGTACTTCGCGCGCCCGGCCTTCTGGATGGCGTTCTCCAGGGTGACGATCACCTCTTCGCGGTCGATCGATTTCTCACGGGCAACAGCGTCGGCTACCAGCAGAATGTCAGGACGGGCAATCGCGGTATCCATGGCAAGTCCTCTCAGTTACTGGCTTG
>JBOHMK010000318.1:0-4115 GCA_050730115.1 Acetobacteraceae bacterium | reverse complement strand
CCTCGTCTACGCGAACATAGAAGCGGAGCGCCCCGGTCTCGGTGCAGTCGGCCTGCAGGACGGAGACCGGCCCATCCCCCTTCACCTGCAGACTGAACGAGCCGGAAAACCGCAACGAAGAGGCCAGCCCTGCCACCAACGCCAGCGCCTGGCCAGCCAAGATAGCCACCACTGAATGGTGGCGATGCCGCCCGATCAGAGCCTCGGCGAGCGGCCCAAGTCGCACCAGCCGTCCCCGCACGGGATGGCGGGACAGAATAAAAGGCAGGATTCCGCGCGGCACAACGAGGTCCGGGACGGCCGGCCTCATGCGGTCGAGAAACGCCGGCATTCCGGTCATCGGCTGACTGTAGCGGCTCGGCTTCCGCGGGGCCATGCGTGCCCCTCACGCCGAGAGCCGCATCCACGACGGCACCTGCGGCGTCAGCACCGCCCCCCCGCACGTCAGCCGCTCGCCGAGCGAATCGAGGCGAAGAGTGGCGAGGCCGATGGCCTCCCGCCCCGAGCGCATGCTGCCGCGGGTGCCCCGATCCGTCTCAACTGGCGTTGCGGGAGCCGGCAGCGGGCCGGAGACGGCAACCGGAACGAGCCGCCGCTTGATCAACCCGCGATAGCGTGTCCGAGCCGTTAACTCCTGACCCATGTAACAGCCCTTGCTCCAGGAGACCCCCGAAAGTTCGTCGAACCCGGCCTCCAGGAGCAGCGTCCGTTCCGGTTCAAGGTCGCGCGTTCCGTCAGGCAGGCCAAGTTTCAGCCGATGTCTGTCCCAATCTTCGAATTTCGCCTCGGCGTTGAGTGGCCGGGGTGCAATCACGCGCCAACCGGCATCTGGAAGGCGCGGGTCAGGGGCCGCGACCACGCCGGTCGGAAGCCCCGGCTTTTCGCCCCAGGCTGCGTGCACGAAATGCTCGCCCGAAGCATCCGCGACCTCGACGCGGGCACGCAACCGATAGCGCGAAAGCCGCTCCGCCAGCATCGCTACTTGCGCACGCTCACAATCGAGCAGCAGGTGATCGCCGTCGGCGAGGATGAAAAAATCAGCCAGCCATTTCCCCTGTGCAGTGAGCAGCGCCGCCCAGACCGCCCGGCCAGGAGCAACCAGGGCAACGTCGTTCGAAACCAGGCCCTGCAGAAACGCCACTCGATCGCCGCCGGAGATGACGAGGACACCACGTTCGGGAAGAGACGCCAGATCTTGCACGCGACATAACGTGGGCCCTGGCGCCATCATCGGCAAGCCGTGCTAACGTCCCGGATCGTCATCCACCGTTTGGCAAGCCATTGAAATCGGCATCATCGATGGGACCGAGCCGCCCCGTCCGGGGCCGCTCGGACTCCAGACCTTTCGCATCTCGGCAACCCCGCTGATGTGCGGTATCGCTGGACTCGTCCTCAGGAACGAAGCCGCGCCGCCATCGCCGGAGACCATGGCGAGGCTCACCCGCGCGCTTGCGCATCGCGGGCCGGACGGCACCGGGCAGACGATGGTGGGCCGGATCGCCCTCATCAGCACCCGGCTCGCCATCATCGACCTCCGGGGGGGCGATCAGCCGCTGTTCGCTGGTGCCGCCGCCCTGGTGGCCAACGGTGAGATCTATAACTACCGGGAATTGCGGGCCGGGATGCCTAGCGTTCGGTTCACCACCGAAAGTGATTGCGAGTCCGCACTCCATCTCTGGCTCCGCGACGGCGCCGGTTACGCGCAGGCGCTCAGAGGCATGTATGCGATCGCCGTGCATGAGCGCGTGGCGCGGACCGTGACGCTGTCGCGGGATCCATTCGGGATCAAGCCGCTCTATCTGGCCCCGATCGCCGATGGTCTGGCGTTCGCCTCCGAGCCTCAGGCCCTGCTCGAGGCGGGCCTCGCCGCTCGCGCCATCCGACCCGCCGCGCGTGATGAGTTGTTGCAGATGCAGTTTGTTACGGGTGCCGACACCATCTTCCAGGGGATCAGCCGCGTACTGCCCGGAGAAACCCTGGTCTGTGCCGACGGGCACGTCCTCGAGCGGCGTCGGATTGCGCCGCTGCCGGAGGGCGGGCCGGAGGAGATCAGCGAAGAGGCCGCCCTGGCACGGCTGGACGCGGCCCTCGTCGAGAGCGTCGATTTGCATCTCAGAAGCGACGTGCCCTGCGGCATCTTCCTCTCCGGGGGTATCGACAGTTCCGCAGTACTCGCGACCATGCGTCGCGTGACCAACCAGGACATTCTTGCTTTCACCGCCGGGTTCGAGGCGCCGGGTGTTGCCGACGAGCGCCCCGCGGCCGCCGCCGTCGCCGAGGCCGCAGGCGCACGCCATGAGGCAATCAGCATTTCCGAGCGCATGGTCTGGGACCATCTGCCCGAAATCGTCGCCTGCATGGATGACCCTGCCGCCGATTATGCAATCATTCCGAGCTGGTTCCTCGCCCGCCGCGCGCGCCTGGACGTCAAGGTCGTGCTGTCCGGTGAAGGTGGCGACGAGATCTTCGCCGGCTACGGGCGCTATCGGACCGTCATGCGCCCCTGGTGGCTGGGCGGGCGGGTGATGCGCGCGCGCGGCACCTTTGACCGGCTGGATGTGCTTCGATCACGCCCGGCAAGCTGGCGCGACGGCCTCGGTGCGGACGAGGCAACGGCGTTGCAGCGCGGCCGCACTCGCCTCTCGGTCGCCCAGGCAACGGACATCGCGGGCTGGCTGCCGCACGATCTTTTGCTGAAGCTGGATCGCTGCCTGATGGCGCACAGCGTCGAGGGTCGGACACCGCTCCTCGATCCCGCCGTCGCAGCGGCAACCTTCCGCCTGCCCGATGCTCTCAAGGTGCGCCATGGACGCGGCAAATGGCTGCTCCGCCGGTGGCTCGAGCGGCATCTCCCGGCAGCCCGGCCGTTTGCGCCGAAGCAGGGCTTCACGGTCCCTATTGGCTGCTGGATCTCCGCTGCGGGCGCCAGGCTTGGCCAGATGGTCGCGGCCTCTCCGGCCGTCGAGGAGATCGCAGAACCCTCGCGCGTGATCGGCCTGTTTCGCAACGCCTCTGGCCGACGCGAGGGATTCGCCGCCTGGACCCTGTTGTTCTATGCCCTTTGGCATCGCCGCCATGTGGAGGGGCTACCGGCTGCCGGCGATGTTTTCGCAACCCTGTCCGCACGCTGATTGGCCTCATGACCAAGCCGTACGACCTCGTCATTGAGGGCGGCCGGGTGATCCTGCCTTGGGGGGAAGAGGTAACCCCTATCGCCGTAAGGGACGGGCGCATCGCTGCCCTCGGTGCCGAAGCCAGGGCGCCCGCCGCGGAAACCATCGATGCGCACCGCCTCGTCGTTTTGCCGGGGCTGATCGATCCGCACGTCCATTTCCGCGACCCGGGCGATGCCTCGGTTGAGAGCATCCCAACTGGCACCCGCGCCGCGGTGCTCGGCGGCTTGGCGGCGGTGTTCGACATGCCGAACACCACACCACCGATCACCGATTCCGCGACCCTCGCCTGGAAGCAGAACTACGCCGCGCGCTCGGCCTGGTGCGATCTCGGCCTCTATGTCGGTGCGACCAAGAGCAACGCGGAATGCCTGGCGGCGCTCGAGACCGGGCGCGGCGTCTGCGCCATCAAGGTCTTCGCCGGCAGCTCTACCGGCAACCTCCTGGTCGAGACCGACGAAAGCCTCGAGCGGGTGATGCGCGCCGGCCGCCGCCGGATCGCCTACCATTCCGAGGATGAATACCGCTTGCGCGCGCGCCGGGCCCTCTTCCGTGGCGGCGAGCCCTATCTCGAGCACATGCGGTGGCGCGACGAGGAGACTGCATTCCTCGGCACCCGCCGGCTGATGGCGCTGGCCCGCAACACCGGCCGGCCGGCGCATATCCTGCACGTCTCGACCGCCGAGGAGCTCACGTTCCTCAAGGACTACAAGGACATTGCCACTTGCGAAGTGCTGGTCAACCACCTGACACAGACCGCGCCGGAAGCCTACGAGACACTCGGTGCCTACGCGGTCATGAATCCCCCGATCCGCGGCCGCCGTCATTTGGAGGCGGCCTGGGCCGCGATCGCCGATGGCACCGTCGATACCGTCGGCTCGGATCATGCGCCGCACGGCCGGGCCGCCAAGGAGCGGCCCTGGCCGGATTGCGCGGCCGGCC
>JBOHMK010000317.1:0-5751 GCA_050730115.1 Acetobacteraceae bacterium | reverse complement strand
GTCAGCTCTCCCGGATATCGCTATACCCCGCGCTGCCCCGCACCCCGCCAAAGGCAAGCCTTTGGAATCCCTTCTCTTGAAGTTCGGGGGTCTGGGGCCTCAGGCCCCCCGAGGTCCCATTGGGGGTCAAGGCCGGAGGCCTTGGCCTGGCTTTTCAGCAAACTCGCGGGATGGGTCGGCCCGCGGCACGATGCGGCCCGAGTCGGCGGGGATAGGCCGCCACGGCCCTTCGGGCCTCGCGGTGCTGCGCACTTCGTCGCGCCGTGCACCAAAGGCGCGCTTGGTCTTTCGGGCGGTTCGTTCTGCTTCTGTCGGGTTCTGGATCGCCGCGGGCAGCGACGATGCCGGGCCGCTCGCGTTGGTGGTTCGTGTTGCTACAGTCGGTATCGGGATCGTCACGTCTCGCCAGGCGCCGAAGGTGCGTGGCGTTCCTTGCGATGACGTTGAAGAGGCGTAATGATGTGGGGGCTTTGGCGCGACCCGAAGCAGGTTTCTTTCAGGGCTCGCCGGCGCGAAATGGCGAGTGCTCGGCGAGCGCCGCCATGTCGGCGGAGGTCTCGACCCGTTCGTAGCGAAGGAAGTCGGCGATTGCGCGCCTAAGGCCGGGATGGGCGATCCAGTGGGCAGAATAGGTGCACGCCGGAAGGTAGCCGCGCTGGAGCTTGTGCTGGCCCTGCGCGCCCGCTTCGACGCGCTGCAAGCCATGCGCGATCGCGAACTCGATCGCCTGATAATAGCAAAGCTCGAAATGCAGGAACGGCCATTCGCCGCGGCAGCCCCAGTTGCGTCCGTAGAGGGTATCCCGGCCCATCAGGTTGAGCGCGGCCGCCACCGGCTCTCCGTTCTGCTCGGCCAGCATCAGCACCACCCGCTCGGCAAGACGCTCTGCAAGGAGGGGAAAGAAGCGCCGCGTGAGGTAGGCAGAGCCCCACTTGCGATCGACGGTCGAAGTGTAGAACGCATAGAAGGATTGCCAGTGCCGCGGTTCGATCTCGCGGCCGCAGAGCACCCGCAAGCGAAGCCCGCGGGCGGCATCGCGGCGCTCACGCCGGATGATCTTGCGCTTGCGCGAGGAGAGTGCGGAGAGGAAATCTTCGAACGTCGCGTAGCCGTCGTTCTGCCAGTGGAACTGCATGCCGGTGCGCTGCAGCCAGCCGGCGGCGCCGAGGGCGTTCCATTCGGCTTGATTGCAGAAGGTGACGTGCACGGATGAGAGGTCGAGCTGGCGGCAGGCGGCCTCGAGCGCCGCCGCCATCGCGGCGAGCGGTGGTGCCGTGCCGGCAGCCCGGCGCAGCAGGAGCCGCGGCCCGGGCACCGGACTGAACGGGACGCCGACCTGGAGCTTCGGGTAATAGGCACCGCCTGCACGCTCGAAGGCATGCGCCCAGCCGTGATCGAACACGTACTCGCCGTAGCTGTGGCTCTTCGCATACATCGGTGCGACGCCGACGATGCCGCCGGCGGCATCGCGCAGCACGGCATGTTGCGGCAGCCAGCCGGTGCGCGCGGTGGCTGAACCACTGTCCTCGAGTGCGGAGAGGAAGGCGTGGCTCACGAACGGGTTGGCGTCGCCGGCGCAGCCGTCCCATTCGGGGGCCGGAATATCGGCGATACGTGCATGAAGCGTCAGGCTGAGAGCAGCGGTGCCGTCCGGCATGACGCCGATATGGCAGCGGGCGGCGGCGCGACAAACCCCTTTTGGCAGGCTCTTTCAGGAGACCTCGAACATGCCCTCGACCTCGACCGCCGCGTTGGCCGGCAGCTCGGGCACGCCGACGGTTGTCCGCGCGTGCCGGCCGGCCTCGCCGAACACTGCGACCGCGAGATCGGAGGCGCCGTTCATCACCTGGGCCTGACCGGTGAAGCCGGGCGCCGAGGCGATGAAGCCGCCAAGACGGACCACTCGCCGGACCCGATCGAGATCGCCGCCACAGGCTGCCTTCAGATGGACGAGGACATTGACCAGGCATTGCCTGGCGGCTCGGTGGGCGTCTTCGGGCGTGACCGCAGCACCGACCCGGCCGGTTGCGGTGATTTTGCCGTCAACCGCCGGCACCTGCCCCGATACGACGACGAGGTTTCCGGTTTTCACAAAGGGCACGTAGTTGGCGATCGGTGCCATCGGCTGCGGCAGCTTGATGCCGAGTTCGGCGAGCTTGCCGTCGATTCGACCGGTCATGCGTTGGTCTCCGATCCTACTTTGCAACCAGCCTGAGCGCTCGCCGTCGGGCGCCGGGCGATGCCATCCGTGATGCCCCGGGGGACGCCATCCGAGACGGCAGGTCGAGCGGCAGCAGCGGTGCGGCCAGAGAGAGTGCGGCCGCGGATTCTCCCGGTTCCTCGGCTTCCGCCGCTGGCAGGTCTTGCCGGCCGAGATAGCTCGTGGCGAGGTTTCTGAACACATAGTCGATCGGTGAGGTCGCGCGCGGCACCGCCGGGTCGCCATCGACCGGGCCGGCCGGCGCGAAACGCGTGCCGAGGAATGCCTCGACGAACTCGGCGAGCGGCACGCCGTGCTGCAGGCCGAGAGAGACGGCAGCGGCGAAGGCATCGGTGAGGCTGCGAACGGCTGGGCCTTCCTTGTTGAGGGCGATCGCGATCTCACCGAGCCGTCCGTCTTCGTATTCTCCGGTCCGCAGGTAGAGCCGGTGGCCAGCGATGCTTACCTTCTGGGTGTAGCCGCGGGCGCGCGCGGGAAGGCCTTCCTTGGAGAGCGGCGCGGGTGGCGCGGCCAGGGCCAGCGGAGTCACTTCGTGAAGCCAGGGCGTTACGGCATCCTGGATCGCGGAGGCCGCGGCCGGAGGTGCAGCAGGGAACACCGTCTCACCGCCAAGCGTGCGGGCAAGAGCCGCCTCGGGGCTGATGCCGCGCGCGGCGAGCCAGGTGCGGGCGGTGCGGGTCAGGCCACCTTCCGGGCGCAGTGGGGCGAAGGCGGGGGCGATGCCGGCGGTCTCGACTCCGAGCAAGGCCTCGGCGGGCCCCGCCGGAGCGACCGCAGTGGTGGCGCTGTGTGCAAGCGCCGGGGCGGCGGCGGCCTCGGCGAGCGCGGCAGAGGCTGCTTCGGCAAGTCCCGGAACCACAGATGACCCAGCCGCACATGATCCTGGGCAGGAGAGCGCCGGAGGCAATCGGGAGGGAGAGAACCCGGGGCTCCGCCCGGCGCCGGCAGCGAGTTGGAACAGGTGGGCGGACGCGGCGTCGGCGCGGCCGCGCAGCAGTGCGGCGATCGCGACCGCGAGCGCGCGGGCGGGCGCGCTCTGGTAGTCGAGTCCGAGAGCACTGAGAAGCCCGGCGAGATCGGCGATCCTGACGGCGATCCGCCGCACGTCGGGCCGCGCCAGGCCGAGAGCCAGCACGGCAGTCTCGACCGCTTCGGCGAAGCCGGCGACGGCGAATCCGAGGCCCGGTTCATGGAACGCGGCGAGGTTGAGGACGAAGCCGGGCTCGCCTGCGGCGCGGCCTTGCCAAAGGCCGGCGTCTGGTGCGCCGCGCCTCGCGAGGAGGAGCCGGCGGAGACGATCACTGAGCGTGCGGTCGAGGCCGGCCGCGGCGGCGCGCTCGGCGATCTGGCCGATCCAGGCTTCCGCCGCGGCGGCCAGCCTGACCGGCCCGCCGCCCCCGGCCAGTGCCGCCAGGGCGGAGGCGGCGCTATCGTCCCAGGAGGCCGGCAGGCTGACCAGGCGCGGAGGCGCATCGGGATCGGCTGCGGCAAGCGTGCGCCGCATCCTGACGCCCGCCCAGAAAGGAGCTTTCTTCATGGTGCCCATGCTAGGTGATCGCCGCCGGCACGCAAGCGTATTTTGGGGTTGTTCGCGAGCGTAGCCACTAAATCCTGTGGATGAACGCGGATTGACCTTCGCGCCTGGCCGGTCATGGACCGGCGGCGCCGGCTTCACTATATCGACGACATGAATCTCGGCACCGTGCTCTTCACCTGGTACCGCGGCCGCCTCGTTGGTCGCGACGATGCCGGCAACCGATATTATGAGGAGCGCCGGCCGCGACCCCACCTGCGTTCGCGCCGATGGGTGCTCTATGCCGGACCGCCCGAAGCCTCCGCGGTACCGGCGGAATGGCACGCGTGGCTGCATTATACGACCGAGGCGCCGCTTTTAGGGGCGGATCGCTGGCCCTGGCAGAAGCCGCATCTTCCGAACCAGACCGGAACGCCAGGCTCGTACCGGCCACCGGGCCATGACTACGAGGGCGGTCGGCGGTCCGCGGCGACCGGCGATTACGAAGCCTGGTCTCCGGGACCATGAGCCTGGGCCCCGAGCATGGGCACTGAGCCTGGATCCTGAGCATGGCACGGCGCAATGCCGCCGAGATCGCCGCCGGGGCGGTCGTGCTCGCGGTCGCGATCGGGTTTTTCGCGTATGCGCTTGCCCGTTCCGGGGCGGGCCCGAGTGGAGGCTATCCCCTGCGTGCAGATTTCAATAGCGTGGCCGGCCTTCCCGTAGGCTCGGACGTGCGGCTGGCAGGGGTGAAAGTCGGCCGGGTGATCGCGGAGACGATCAACCCGGAGACCTACCTCGCGGAAGTCACCTTCACCGTTGCGGAGGGGATCCGCATCCCCAAGGACAGCAGCGCCGCGATCGTGAGCGAAGGACTGTTGGGCGGAAACTATCTGGAGCTGCAACCGGGCGGCGATGTCGCGATGTTGCCGCCTGATGGCCGGATCACCGCGACGCAATCGCCGGTCAACCTGGAGACGCTTCTTGGAAAGTTCATTTTCAGCATGACCGGCGCGGCGAGCGCGGGATCGGGGGGCAAGCCGGCCGCTCCCGGCGGCGGCAACTCCCACAGCAACCCCAACAGCAACCCGGGTCGCAAGCCATGATCCCGAATCCATGATTCCGACTCCATGATCCCCGGGGCCCCTGCGATCTGGCCGCAAGCGGACGGAACGCCGGTCTCGTGCCGGGAAAAGCTGCGCGTGCTGGCCGAAAATCACGCCGAACTGGCGCAGGTGCTGCAGGATGCGTTCGAAGATGCGGTGCTGATGGGAGTGGACGAAGCAGTGATGCGCCGGGTCCTGGCCGAGATGGTGGAGGGGCTCGTGTCTCCGAAGCGAGGTGGCGGCGAGGGATGAGAGAGCAGGCGCACGGAAGTGCCGCAGCGGGGGCGATCTTGTTTGCACTCGGCATGGCATTGCCGTTGGTGCTGGCGCCGCCGCTTCAGGCGCAGCCCGCTCAAGCGCCTGTGCAGACGGCGCCGGCAGAGCTGGGGACGGGTGAGGGAGCGTCGGCTCCCGTAGCGCCGGTCCAGGTGACACCTGTACCGGCGGCGCCTGCGCAGGCGGCGCCGGTTGAAGGAGCACCGGCCCAGGGAGCAGCGATACCAGGCTTGCCGAGCGTTGGAACCGCGCCGGCCCCTCCCCCGCCCCCGGAATGGCTGCCGCGCCACAGCGCGGTGCTGCAAATCGTCGAAAAGATCGATGCGACGCACCGCGACCTTACCGTTCCGGTCGGCGGCACGGCCGCGCTCGGCAGGCTGGAGATCGAGGTGAAAGCATGCCTCGTTCGGCCGCCCGGCCAGGAGCGCGATGCGGCGGCATATCTTGACATCGTCGGCAAGGACAAGGCGAAGCCGCTGTTTCAGGGTTGGATGCTGGCTGCCGAACCGGCCGTCTCGATATTCCAGGATCCGATCTACGACGTCCGGGTTACGGGCTGCGGGTAGCAGGGCTTTCCGTCGGTTGGTGACTTTGTCTGACTGGGCTGGGCCCTCACCCGGCGCTTCGCGCCACCC
>JBOHMK010000316.1:0-6952 GCA_050730115.1 Acetobacteraceae bacterium | reverse complement strand
GAAGCCCATCAGGAGCGAGGAAATGCCAAGTGCGCGGGAGAGCGATTCCACCACCGGCACCGAACCGCCGCAGCCCATCATCACCGGTTCGCGGCCGTATTCGTCGGCAAGCGCCTTGGTCGCGGCGCGGACGAACGGCGTGTTGAGCGGCACCGCAATGGCACGGGAGGCCGAATGCACCTCGACCGCGAGTTTCGCATCCGCCGGGGCGTGGGTGGCGAGGAAGCGCCTGAGGCCGGCGACAATTTTCTCGGGATCCTGGTCGGGAACCAGCCGGAAGGAGAGCTTGGCGGCAGCCGAAGAGGGGATTACGGTCTTGCTTCCGGGGCCGGAATAGCCGCCCCAGATGCCATTGAGATCGGCGGTCGGACGGGCCCAGAGCCGTTCGATGCCGGAGCGGTCGTGCTCGCCCGCCGGGTGGGCGAGGCCGATCGCGCCGAGATAGGCGGATTCATCGAAGCCGAGGGCCTGCCATTGTGCGCTGGTCGCCGGATCCAGCGCGGCGACGTCGTCGTAGAAACCGGGGATCGCGACCCGGCCTTCGGCGTCGTGCAGATGGCCGAGGATTCGTGTCAGCGCGTTGATCGGGTTGAGGGCCGAGCCGCCATACATGCCGGAATGCAGATCGCGATTGGGGCCGGTGAGCGTAATCTCGGTGTACACCATGCCACGCAGCCGGGTGGTGAGAGCGGGCGTATCGATGTTCCACATGCCGGTATCGGTAATCACGGCAACGTCGGAGGCGAGTTCGTTGCGCGCGCCCACCAGGAAGGGCTCGAGATTGCGACTGCCGATTTCCTCCTCGCCCTCGACGATGACGGTGGCGCGGATCGGCAGGCTGCCGGTCGCCTGATGCCAGGCGCGGAACGCCCCGAGAAAGGTCATCGTCTGACCCTTGTCGTCAACCGCGCCGCGGGCGACGATCCTCTTGCCGTGCGGGCCCTCGACGATGGTGGGCGAGAACGGCGGGCTTTCCCACAACGCCACCGGGTCGGGTGGCTGCACGTCGTAATGACCGTAATAGAGGACATGAGGAGCGCCATTACCAGCGCCGCCGTGGTGCGCAACGACAACAGGATGTCCCTTGGTTGTGCGCACTTCGGCCGTGAAGCCCGATGCCTTGAGGTCGGCAGCAATCCACTCCGCGGCGCGCCTGCAATCGGCGGCGTGCGCCGGATCCGTGCTGACGCTCGGGATGGACAAGAGGGCGAGCAGCCGCTCGCGCGCCGCCGAGAAGTCGGCATCGGCAGCGCCGAGAACGGCGTCAAGCGTGGAATGGCGGTAAGGTGCAGTGCTCATCGGCTGGCTCCAGGTTGCGGTAGTGCGGTGTGGCCGATCCAGCCTGACCCATACCGGCGGGCTCGCCGGCCGGCAACCGGGCCCGAACCTGAGCGGCGGAGGATTGGGGGGCGGAGGATTGAAAGCGGCTGCCGCCCCGGGCCACAATCCGGGTTGCGCCGCCGATTCGGCGTTTCCGAAGACGCTCCTCTCCGGGGTGCGTTGGCCGAACAGTGAGCGAGCACGCCGTGATTTCATGGAGAGCAGAGGGACGCCCGGCCCCTGAACCCCCGCAGGTCAGCCGAGGATGAGCTCGCGCCTTGCGGTCGGGGTGGCGGGACTCGGCACGGTCGGTTGCGGCGTTGTCCGGCTGTTGCAGGAGAACGCCGATGTCATTGCGCTGCGCGCCGGGCGAGTGGTCACGGTGACGGCGGTTTCGGCGCGCGAGCGGATGCGGGACCGCGGCGTTGCACTCGAGGGCGTGCGCTGGTTCGAGGATCCGCTGGCACTCGCCACCGACGGCGCGATCGACGTGGTGGTGGAGGTGATCGGCGGCGCGGAAGGTGTCGCGCGGGCCCTCGTCGAAACGGCGCTCGGTCACGGCAAGCCGGTGGTAACGGCCAACAAAGCATTGATCGCGGTGCATGGAGCGGCGCTCGCGGCGACGGCGGAGCAGAACCGCGCAGCGCTCGGCTTCGAGGCTGCGGTCGCCGGCGGCATTCCGGTGATCAAGGCATTACGCGAGGGGCTTGCCGGCAACCGGATCACGCGCGTCGCCGGGATCCTCAATGGCACCTGCAATTACATTCTTTCGGCGATGACCGAGCAGCGCCGGGAATTCGCCGAGACGCTCGCCGAGGCGAAGCGGCTCGGCTATGCCGAGGCCGACCCGACGGTCGACATCGACGGTATCGATGC
Source organism: Acetobacteraceae bacterium (assembly GCA_050730115.1). Lineage (GTDB taxonomy): Bacteria > Pseudomonadota > Alphaproteobacteria > Acetobacterales > Acetobacteraceae > JAKAWQ01. The sequence continues at coordinate 4,756 of JBOHMK010000316.1, read as the reverse complement.
CGCGCACAAGCTGGCGATTCTCGCGGCCCTCGCGTTCGGCCGCCCGGTCGCATTGCAAGAAGTCGCGGTCGAGGGCATCCGCCGGGTGTCCCAGCTCGACATCGCCTTTGCCGGCGAGCTCGGCTACCGGATCAAACTTCTCGGCATCGCCGAGCAAGCCGATGGCGCGATTTCAGCGCGGGTACAGCCGGCGATGGTTCCGGCTTCGATGCCGCTGGCACGGGTCGACGGCGTGACCAATGCGGTGGTGGCGGAAGGCGACTTCGTCGGACGCATCGTCCTGGAGGGGGCCGGCGCCGGCGCGGGTCCGACCGCTTCGGCGATCGTCGCCGACCTGATCGATCTGGCACGGGGACGGCTGACGCCGGTCTGGGGCCAGGCGGCGGAGGCGCTCGCCTCGCAACCGCGGGCACCGCTACTGCGGCAGGGGGCGTGCTATTACCTCCGGCTGATGGTCGTCGATCGGCCAGGCGTGATCGCGGACGTGACGGCGGTGCTGAGGGATCTCGGTGTTTCGCTCGAATCGATGTTGCAACGCGGCAGGGCTCCGGGCGAGACGGTTCCGGTAGTCATGGTCACGCACGAGACTGCAGAGGCGGCGATACGGACGGCGCTCACGCGAATCGCGGCACTCGATGCGGTGCTGGAAGAACCGGTGCTGATCCGGATCGAATTGACCTGAGAGAGGGGCGAGTGATGCAGAGCGCGGCACGACGGCCGGGCGAAGTGACGGATCGGAACCTGGCGCTCGAGTTGGTACGGGTGACCGAGGCGGCGGCCCTGGCGTCATCGCGCTGGATGGGCCGGGGGCAAAAGAACGAGGCCGACGGGGCGGCGGTATCGGCGATGCGGCGCGCCTTCGACTGGGTGGCGATCTCGGGCACGGTGGTGATCGGCGAGGGCGAGATGGATGAAGCGCCGATGCTCTACATCGGTGAGAAGGTCGGCTGCGGCGGGCCGGCGATGGACATCGCGGTCGATCCGCTGGAGGGGACCACGAGCACGGCCAAGGGTGGGCCGAATGCGATGGCGGTGGTGGCGCTTGGCGAACGCGGTCAGTTCCTGCACGCACCGGACGTTTACATGCAGAAGATCGCGGTCGGCGGCGGCCTGCCGGCAGGGGTGGTCGATCTCGACGCGCCGGTCGAGGAGAATTTGCGTAACCTGGCGCGCGCCAAGGGGCGCGAGATCGGCGACCTCGTGGTGTGCATGCTCGATCGCGAACGCCACCAGGAGCTGATCGCGCGTTGCCGCGAAGCCGGCGCACGGATCGCGCTCATTCCGGATGGCGATGTTGCCGTGGTGATCGCAACCGCGCAGCCGGAGACCGGGGTTGACATCTACATGGGTGCGGGCGGCGCGCCCGAAGGAGTGCTGGCCGCGGCGGCGCTGAGAGCGATCGGCGGACAGATGCAAGGCCGGCTTCTGTTCGAGAACGAGAGAGAGATCGAACGCGCTCGTGGCATGGGGATCAGCGATCCCCAGCGAAAATATGGCATCACCGACATGGCCGGAGGAGACGTGATGTTTGCAGCGACCGGTGTGACGGGTGGGGCGATGCTGCGTGGCGTGAGACGGTTCGGCGCGGGCGCGGTCACGCATTCGCTGGTGATGCGCAGCAAGTCGGGTACCGTGCGCTATATCGAGGCGCACCACAATTTCCTGACCAAGACCTGGACTCCGGATTGACGGTGACCGCGACGTGACACCCCCCCCGGCGCTCGGTGTTGTGCGGAGCCTGAGCGGGCGCCGCTGGGTCTGGCGTGAGGCCGAGGAGAGGCTTGGGCTCGGCATCGCCGAGCGGCTTGGGGTGCCGGAGTTGCTGGGGCGCGTGCTGGCGGCCCGTGGGGTGACGATCGAGGCGGCCGGCGACTACCTGGCGCCGACGCTGCGCGCGATGCTGCCGGATCCGTCGCTGCTCGCGGACATGGATACCGCCGCCGGGCGACTGGCGACGGCAGTCGTCGCCGGCGAGATGGTCGGGGTGTTCGGCGACTACGATGTCGACGGCGCCTGCTCGGCGGCGCTGATGGTAGGCCTGCTCGGCGATCTCGGCATCGAGGTTACGTGCCATGTGCCCGATCGGCTGAAGGAGGGTTTCGGGCCGAACGCGGCGGCGCTCTCCCGGCTCGTCGAGCGCGGCGCGAAGCTGATCATCTGCACCGATTGCGGCAGCAGCGCCGGCGAAGCGCTGGCGGCGATCGAGGGGCGGGCCCAAGTGATCGTGCTCGATCACCACAAGATCGAGCGGCGGCCTCCGGTTCTCGCGCTGGTCAATCCGAACCGGACTGACGATTGTGCCGGGCTCGGCGGGTTGTGTGCGACGGCGGTCGCGTTCCTCACTGCGGTGGCGCTGCTGCGTGCGCTGAGAAAGCTCGGCTTCTTCGCCGCCCGGGTGGCTCCGGATCTGATGTCCGCGCTCGACCTGGTAGCGCTGGCCACGGTCTGCGACGTCATGCCGCTCACCGGGCTCAACCGGGCGCTGGTCGCCCAGGGGCTGAAGGTGATGGCGCGGCGCGCGCGGCCAGGGCTTGCGAGCCTGATGACGGTGGCGGAAGTCATCGGCGAGCCGACGACCACGAGCCTCGGCTTCGCACTCGGACCGCGCATCAATGCGGCGGGACGCGTCGCCGAGGCCGATCTTGGGCTGCGTCTGCTGCTGGCGCCGGATCTCGCTTGCGCCGAGCCGCTGGCGCGGGCGCTCGATGCCGTGAACCGCATACGCCAGGAGGTCGAGCGTACGGTCCTGGAGGCGGCGATGGCGGGGGCGGCGGCGCAGGCGGAAGCCGGCACGCCGGTGCTCCTGGTCAGTGGGGCAGGCTGGCATCCGGGCGTGGTCGGGATCGTTGCCGGACGGATCAAAGAGCGCTTCAACCGGCCGGCCTGCGTGCTGGGGCTTGCCGGGGATCTGGCTCGGGGTTCGGGGCGGTCTGTGCCGGGGCTTGATCTTGGCGCGGCGGTGATGGCGGCTCACCGTGATGGGGTACTGGAGAGCGGCGGGGGGCATGCGATGGCGGCCGGATTCTCGCTGCCGGCAAGCCGACTCGGAGCCTTCCACGCATTCCTCAATGAGCGGCTGGCGGCGGCGGCCGGACTGCCGGCGGCGGCTGATCTTGCCGTCGAAGGTGCGCTCTCCGTTCGGGCGGTCACCGCGGAGTTGGCGGCGCACTTGGCACGGGTGGCGCCGTTCGGGGCCGGCAACGAGGAACCGGTGCTGGTGCTGCCGAGGGTCAGGGTGCTCCGGGCCGATCGGGTCGGGCGGGAGGGGCGGACGATTCGCGCCATCGTGGCGGATGAGGATGGGGCCGCGGGCAGCGCGGGGCGCTGCAAGGCGATGGCCTTTCGCGCCGCGGAGGGTGCGCTCGCAATGCCGCTCCTGGAACGCGCGGGTCGGCTTTTGCATCTGGCCGGGCACCTTCGGCTCGATCGCTGGAGCGGCAGCGAGGCCGCGAGCTTCGTGATCACGGATGCGGCCTTGGCGTGAGCGGAGATTTCCGTTAGCAGCGGCCCGTTCGTCCCGTTCGTCTAGAGGCCCAGGACACCAGCCTTTCACGTTGGTAACACGGGTTCGAATCCCGTACGGGACGTTCAACGTTTTCAACGACTTGCGGTTACGACGGCGCTTCGGATGGCAGGCCATACGGCAAATCTACGGCATGGACGGTGCGGAATCAGGGCTCTGGGGCGCGCGAGTTGGCGGTGGGAAGCGACCGTCGGGTGATGGCACGTACTCGCCGGATCGCATGGTCGTGAAGTCTCTCCCGGACCGGTCAGCGGCAATAGTGGCCGGGGTTGATTCAGAAGCGACACCGTGGTGATCAGATATCGTCCCGACATCGCGCCGGAGCACTATGGCGCATTCAGAAACCTCCTCAAGGACCAGATTCCCGCAACCTTCAATGACTGGGACCGGGAGCGCGAAAAAGAAGTCCAACAGCTCACGCCGTCGGGACATAGTGTCATCCCAGTCAAAATTGATCCGGACGAGTTCGCCACGTACTGCCGGGCGCACAATGCTTCCCCCAGTGTGCACCTCCTTGACACCATCGCCTACGAAAAGGGAGGCCGGCACCAAGATTGAGCGCGCCCATTCATCCGTCGCAAGCGGCGCCAGCCGAAAGGCCAGATCGTAGACCTCGCGTAAGATAACGTTGTCCCGATCGCTAACCATGTCGCTCGTCTCTCACCACCCTACGCATGCCCGGTCACCTGTCCCCACGTCTTCCCTTCCGCCAACTCGACGAACCGCTCGGCCACAGCCACCAGGAGCTCGGCGAACTCGATATCGCCGTCACGGAAGGCCCGCTTGAGCGCCTCCACCATGATCGGCTCATCAGGCAGCTCGCCGCCCAGGCCGATCATCCGGATGCGCGCCGCTGCGAAGCGGGCATTGAGGCCGCGAAGCTTCTCCGCCAGAGCGTCGGGCTGGGCGGGGCTCATGCGGTTCCCCGCTCAGGCGCCGGCGGGGCGGCGATCCGCAGTGCGTTCCGGATCGCGCCGTGATCCACTGCGCCACCAGACGCATACGCCCACCCGCCCTGCAGCGCCTTCTGGGCCTGCTGCTGGGCCGTGACTTGCGCGATGCTCGGCGTTCCCGGCACCGGCTTCATCTTTGCGCCACCGCTCAGTGGCCCGTTAGCGAGCAGTCTGCCGAGATTCGCTCCTCCTCCTGCCAGCGGGCCGCCCAGAAGATTCACAGCCCCACCCCCCGCATAGCCCGCTCCGACCCGCCTCAGCCGATCCGTGATCGCAGTGC
>JBOHMK010000315.1:0-8355 GCA_050730115.1 Acetobacteraceae bacterium | reverse complement strand
GCTCGAGCCTGGCGCGAAGGTGGGCCGAAGCGGGCTATGCCGTTGTCATCGGCTCGCGGGAGGCCGCCAAGGCCCGGGCGGCGGCGGCGGCGATTGCGCCTCCTGCCGGGCTTCCGCCGGTCGAGGGCATGGCGCAGGCCGAGGCGGCCGCGGCGGCCGAGGTGATCGTGCTCACCGTTCCGTACGCTGCTCATGCCGCCACGCTCGAAGAGATCCGCCCCGGTTGCGCGGGCCAGATCGTCGTCGATGCCGCCGTGCCGTTGATGCCGCCGAAGGTCGGGACGGCGCAGATCCCGATCGAGGGGTGTGCCGCGGTGCAGGCAAGCCGGCTGCTTGGCGAGAAAGCGACCGTGATCTCTGCCTTCCACAACGTCTCCGCCCACAAGCTCGCCGAGGGTCGGCCGATCGACTGCGACGTGCTGGTGTTCGGCGATGTCAGGAGAGCGCGGGAGACGGTGATCCGTCTGGTCGAGGCCGCAGGGCTGCGTGGCCTGCACGGGGGACCACTCGCCAACTCGATCGCGGCCGAGGCGATGACCTCGGTTCTGATCACGATCAACCGTCTCTACAAGGTCGATGGCGCCGGCATTCGCATCACCGGCCCCGGCAATGACGGAGGGCTGGCCTGACGGAACCGGCCGGCAATTGTTCCGAGGTTCGCCTGATCCCGCTTGGCGGGATCCCGCTGGTCAGGGCAGGAGACGATCTGGCCGAGCTGCTCGCCCGTGCCTCTACTGAAGCCGGCCTTGGTTTGGAGGCGGGAGACGTTCTGGTGGTCGCGCAGAAGATCGTTTCCAAGGCCGAAGGCCGGCTCCGGCGCCTCGATGATGTCGTCATTTCTGCGCGGGCGCGCGAACTCGCCTCGATCGTCGGCAAGGATGCGCGGCTGGTGGCGCTGATCCTTGCCGAGACACGGCGGGTCGTGCGTGCCGTCTCCGACCTTCTGATCGTCGAGCATCGGCTGGGCTTCATCATGGCCAATGCGGGCGTCGATCAGTCCAATGTCGGGCCGGAGGGCGAGGCGCTCGCACTGTTGCTGCCGGAGGCTCCCGATCAGTCGTGCGAGCGTCTCCGGGCGGCATTGCAACGGCGCTTCGGCGTCGGCATTGCCGTCCTGATGAATGACAGTTTCGGGCGCCCCTGGCGCAACGGCGTCACCGGCACGTGCATCGGCGCGGCCGGGCTCGAGGTGCTCGCCGATCGCCGCGGCCGGCCGGATCTGTTCGGGCGCCTGCTTCGCCACACCGAGATCGCGCGTGGCGACGAGATCGCCGCCGCCGCCTCATTGCTCATGGGCCAGGCGGACGAGCAGATTCCCGCCGTGCTGGTGCGCGGGCTCGGCGAGGCCACGCCTTCGAAGCAAACGGCCCAGGCGCTGCTCAGGCCCGCGGAGCGGGACCTGTTTCGATGAGCAGCACTTCAGGGCGGCGCATTCTTGCCTTGTCCGGCGGCGTCGGCGGGGCGCGGCTGGCGCGCGGATTGGCCGAGGTGCTGCCGGAGGGCAGTCTTGCTGTCGCCGTCAACGTCGCCGACGATTTCACTCATCTCGGGCTCGCGGTCAGCCCTGATCTCGACACCGTCATGTACACGCTGGCGGGGGTCGTCAATCCGGAAACCGGCTGGGGCCGCGAGGACGAAAGCTGGGCGTTCATGACGGCGCTTGAAGGGCTTGGCGGGGAAACCTGGTTCCGGCTCGGCGATCGCGATCTCGCGGTCCACGTCGAGCGCACCCGCCGGCTCGCTGCGGGTGAGACGTTGAGCGCCATCACCGGCCTTTTTTGCCGCCGTTTCGGAGTGGCGAGCGAGGTGCTGCCGGCGAGCGACGACAAGGTCGCGACGATGGTGGCAACGCCCGAAGGGGAGCTTGCGTTCCAGGACTATTTCGTGCGCGAGCGCTGCGCCCCACGCGCGCTCGGGTTCCGGTTCTCAGGTGCCGCGACAGCCGGGCTCAATCCGCGTATTGTCGCCTTGCTCGATGATCCGGCGCTGGAGGCCGTGGTCATCGGGCCGTCCAACCCTTTTGTCAGCATCGGACCGATGCTGGCGATTCCAGGCCTCAAGGAGGGGCTCATGAGGTGCCGGGCGCCGGTGATCGCCGTCTCGCCGATCATCGGCGGCAAGGCCGTGAAGGGTCCGGCCGCCAAGATGATGCGCGAGCAGGGAATCGAACCGTCGCCGCTGGCGATTGCCGCTGCGTATGGATCTGTTCTCGATGGGCTGGTGATCGATGACGTCGACCGCAAGGAAGCCGCGCAGGTCAACGGCCCCGGTGTCAGGGTGACAGCGACGCTGATGCTGGGCGAGAGTGAGAGGCGGCAGTTGGCTCGGGATGTACTCGGCTTCGCACGCGAACTCTCGGCGCGGAGAGCGTCTCCCGGGGGGCATTCGAAGTGACGCGCAAGATGCCGATCGTGGCGCTGGTGCCGGTGCGCGGCTTCGCTCAGGGCAAGCAGCGGCTGGCCCCGGTGCTGAGCAGCCGGGAGCGCCATGCTCTGGTGTGCGCGATGCTCGAGGACGTGCTCGAGGCGCTGCGGGGTGCGCGAGGCATTGCCGTCTCTCTCGTGGTATCCGGCGATGCCGAGGTGCTGCCGGTGGCCGAGGCGGCCGGGGCCATCCTGCTGCCGGACGTGCCGGAGGGTGGCTTGAACGGCAGCCTGCAAGCGGCCGCGGCATGGGTTGCTGCTGCTTTTCCCGGCCATGCACTGCTGGTGGTGGTTGCGGATCTTCCGGTGCTCACTCCGGCGTTGCTGGCGGCAAGCGTGCTCGCCGATCCGGCTGATGTCGTCATCGTCCGCTCGGTTGACGGTGGAACGAATCTGCTGTTGCAGCGGCCACCGCCTGCGGTTCGCTTTGCGTTCGGCCGAGGGAGTTGTGCCAGGCATCGGCAAGCGGCCCTGACCGCCGGCCGCACTGTCACGGTGATCGAGCATGCGGTGCTGGAGCGGGATTTCGATACGCCCGACGATCTCACCGCTCTGCTGCCGCTGCCCGCTGCCGGCCGGACGATCCGGCTGCTGCAGCACCTTCGCCTGTCGAAGCAGGGTGCGGCACGGCGCGAAGTTTCTGCCACTCGAGGCGCGTGATGAACGATCAACTCAGCCAGGCGGCGCTCGGTGCCGCGCTTTCCGACGATGCCATCCGTGGGCTCGCTCTCGGCACGCCGCTCGAGGCGCTGTGCGAGGCGGCCAGAGCCCGGCGGGACCTGCGGCACGAGCGGATGGTCACCTACTCGCCCAAGGTGTTCATTCCGCTGACACGGCTTTGCCGCGATACCTGCCGCTACTGCACTTTCGCCGCCGCGCCGCGCGAAGGGACGGCCGCTTATCTCGATCCGGACGCGGTGCTCGCAATCGCCCGTGCCGGTGTCGCCGCCGGCTGCCACGAGGCGCTGTTCACCCTCGGTGATCAACCGGAACGCCGCTGGCGCGCGGCGCGCGAGGAACTGGCGCGTCTCGGCCATCCGAGCACGCTTTCCTATCTCGCGGCGATGGCGCGTCTCGTGGTTGAGGAAACCGGGCTGCTGCCGCACGTCAATCCGGGCGTGATGACGGAGGCGGAGGTCGCCATGCTGCGCACGGTCTCGGTCTCCCAGGGCGTGATGATGGAAATCCTGTCGCCGCGCATGAGCGAAAAGGGCGGGCCGCATCACGGTTGCCCCGACAAGCAGCCGCTCGTGAGACTGGCGACTCTGGAGGCCGCGGGCCGCCAGCGCGTGCCTTTCACAACCGGGATTCTGGTCGGCATTGGCGAAACCGCTGCCGAGCGAGTGGAGACCTTGCTGGCGATCCGGGCCGCCCACCGACGGCACGGCCAGGTGCAGGAAGTGATCGTGCAGAACTTTCGCGCCAAGCCGGGCACGGCGATGGCCGCGGCGCCGGATGCGAGCCACCACGACCATGTCCAGGCGATCGCGATCGCGCGCCTGGCACTGCCGCCGGAGGTCAGCATCCAGGCGCCACCGAACCTGAGCCCGGGGCGGCTCGAAGGGCTGCTGGCGGCCGGAATCGACGATTGGGGCGGGATTTCCCCGGTGACCATCGATCACGTCAATCCCGAAGCCCCCTGGCCGGGGCGCGCCGAGTTGGCCGCGCGGACGGAACAGGCCGGCAAGGTGCTGACGGAAAGGCTGCCGATCCATCCCGCTTTTGTCGCGAACCCGGAAAAATGGCTCGATCCCCGGCTTTGCCGGCACGTGCGTAGCCACGCCGATGCTTCGGGCCTGGCGCGCGACGACTGGGAATCGGGCCGGGACGAGCGCGGGCGGGAGATCCCGGCGCCGCATCTTCCCGGGCACGGCCTTGGCGGCATTATTGCCCGTGCGCGGGACGGGCGCGGGCTCACGGAAAGCGACATCGTGGCGCTGTTCGCAGCGCGTGGCAGCGATTTCGGCGCCGTCGCTGCGGCGGCGGACGCGTTGCGTAAAGAGGTTTCGGGTGAGGCCGTCAGCTACGTGGTGACGCGCAACATCAATTACACCAACATCTGCACTTATCATTGCAAGTTCTGTGCTTTTTCCAAAGGCCGGATCGCCGCGGGAATGCGCGACCGGCCGTACGACCTCGCACTCTCCGAGATCGTTTCCCGCGCCGAGGAAGCGTGGGAGCGCGGTGCGACCGAAGTCTGCATGCAGGGCGGCATCCATCCCGATTACACCGGCCGCACCTATCTCGAGATCCTGGCGGCCGTGAAGCGTGCGGTTCCGGGCTTGCACGTGCACGCGTTTTCGCCGCTCGAGGTCTGGCAAGGGGCGACGACGCTGCGGATGAATCTTGGAACCTTCCTCGGCGGGCTCAAGGCAAGCGGACTTGGCTCGCTCCCCGGCACCGCGGCCGAGATTCTGGACGACGAGGTCAGGGCCGTTCTTTGCCCTGACAAGCTCAGCACCGCGGAATGGCTGGAGGTGATGCGGATTGCGCACGCGCATGGTCTCAGCAGCACCGCAACGATCATGTTCGGCCATCTCGAGCGACCGGTTCACTGGGCGCGGCATCTGCTTCGCCTCGGCGCGCTGCAGCGGGAGACCGGCCGGATCACCGAGTTCGTGCCGCTGCCTTTTGTTGCCATGGAGGCGCCGATTTATCGTGCCGGCGGCGCCCGCCGCGGCCCGACCTGGCGAGAGGCGGTGCTGATGCACGCCGTTGCCCGTCTCGCACTGCATCCCGGGATCACCAACATCCAGACGAGCTGGGTCAAGATGGGGGGCGGTGGGGCCGCTGCCGCCCTCGCCGCCGGTGCCAATGATCTCGGCGGTACGCTGATGAATGAGAGCATTACCCGGGCGGCCGGGGCCGCGCATGGCCAGGAAATGGCGCCGGCGGCGATGGATGAACTGATACTGAGCCTGGGCCGCATACCCCGCCAGCGGACCACGCTCTATGGCACGCCGCCCCGGGAGCAAATCGCGCGCTCGTACGTGGCCCGGCCGCTGCGCCCGATCGAGCTGCACGCGCCGGCCCGCCGCGCCCGCCAGCCGGCCCCGGCGCTGGCCGCATCATGACGCGTGCGCCGGTAACCGGGATGGCAGCGCCCGCTGCCGCCGGCGACGGATCGGCAACGAAAAGGCGGGCCGCGCCGAAAGCGTTGGGCAAGCGGAATGGGACGCACAGGCGGATCGGGACGTTCGATCGAAGCCCGATCCCGCTCTACATCCAGGTCGCGACCCTGCTGCGCAACCGGATCGCGGAAGGGAAGTTCCGGCCCGGCCAAAAAATTCCGGCGCTCGATGCGCTCGAGCAGGAATTCGCGGTCGCCCGGGTTACGGTGCGCCAGGCCGTCGAGCTTCTGGAGAAGGAAGGGATCGTGCAGCGCCAACAGGGGCGCGGCACGTTCGTCTCCCCCCATCTCGCCGAACGGCGATGGCTGCATCTGATGGCCGACATGGCCTCGCTTGCGACCGCGATCGACGCCCACATCCCGCGCTTTCTGCTGACCCGCTCTCAGATGCCTGAGCTTCGGCCGGGTGAAGGCGAGCCGGCAAGCGGCTACCAGTTCCTGCTCAGTGTCCAGTATCGGGGTGGCGAACCGTTCGCGGTCGCGAGCGTCCATGTGGAGCGTTCGATTTATGAGCGCAGTCCGAGGGATTTCTGTACGCGCGCGGCTTTGCCGGTGCTGTTGCGGCTGGAACGCGAGGCCATAGAGCACGCCCAGCTTACGGTCGTCGTCGGCAGTGCCGACTTCGAAACCAGCGAGCGGCTACGCATGCCGCTCAACTCGCCGACCGCGGAGGCGCACTTCTTCGTCCGCAACCGGCAGGGAATCGTGACCTACGTCTCGGACGTCGTCTATCGCGGCGACTGTGTCAGATTCGATATCGATCTGTTGCGAAGTGCCGGCGAGGCCCAGCCGGCGAGGGCGGATCTGCCGGCGATATCACTCTCGCGGGCGAGCAATCCGAGGAGGCAGGAAGGATGACACCAGAGATCCGCCGGCGTGTGCTGGAGGCGATCGACGCCGGTCGCGATCAGGCGGTTGCGTTCCTGCAAGGGATGGTTGCGATCCCGAGTGTGACCGGAGACGAAGGGAAGATCCAGCACTTCATGGCCGAGCACCTGAGGCGCATGGGGCTCGAGGTCGATATCTGGGACACGGACTGGGAACGGCTGAAGAAGCATCCCGGCTATCGCGCAGTCACTCGCGGCTACGAAGGGCGGCCGAATATCGTCGCCACCTGGAAGGGTGCGGGCGGCGGCCGTTCGCTGCTGCTGAACGGGCATACCGACGTGATCCCGATCGGCAATCGCGAGGCGTGGAGCGACGATCCGTGGTCAGGGGCGATCAGGGACGGACGTCTCTACGGCCGGGGCGCGGCCGACATGAAGAGCGGCGTCGCCAGCCACGTGATGGCGGTCAAGGGACTGATGGCGGCCGGGCTTCGCCCGAAGGGCGACGTTTATATCAACATCGTGATCGACGAAGAGGTCAGCGGCCATGGCACGCTCGATACCGTGATCCGCGGCTACAAGGCGGATGCCGGGATCTCGGGAGAAACCAGCGGGCTCGCGATTCAGCCGGCGTGCATTGGCCGCATCCGGTTCGAGATCGAGATCAATGGCAAGCCGGCCGGTATCCAGCGCCACTACGAGGGCGTGAGCGGCATCGAGCTTGGCTACAAGATCACCAAGGCAGTGGCGGCGCTGGAAGCCGACCGCATGGCCTCGGTCACGCATCCGCTCTATCCCAATATTCGCGAATCACTGCCGTGCACCGTAGGCAGCTTTCAAGCCGGCAACTACCCGAGCGCCTTTCCCGCGGACTGCCTGCTCAAAGGCAGCATCGCGACCGTCCCCGGTGAGGACCACGAGGGGGTGAAGCGGAGCCTGGTTGCGCACATTGCGCGGGCCGCGGCCGAAGATCCCTGGATGGGGGCGCATCCGCCGGTGGTGAGATTCGCGGGCTACGATGCCGAGGCGTCGGCAATCCCGCGCTCGCATCCGATTGTCGAGACGCTAGCGCGAAACGTCGAGGAGGTGAGCGGTGAGAAGGCCGAGATCAGCGGCCGGCAAGGTGCGGCCGACACGCGGTTCCTCAATCTCTATGCCACGACGCCGACGGTGATTTTCGGGCCGGGTTCGACTGCGGTGATGCATGCGGACAATGAATACGTGGCGATTGCCGACTACACGACTGCGATCAAGGTGGTGGCCCTCAGCATTGGCGACTGGTGCGGAGTGGAGGAGCAGCCTCGGGCCAGGGCGTGACCCCGGGGCGTGACGATGCCCGCTCGCCCGCAGAGCGTGATGATTTTTAATCATTACACTTCAGCTTTATTTTCTCGATCAATTTCGTGGTATTAGAGCATATTCCGTTCGAGTCGAATCAAAGGCGCCATTGCGAGCAGCCTCGCAGGGCGTACGAAGCAGCCTGGAGTCGGCAGCGCAGGTCTGGATTGCTTCGCTGCGCTCGCAATGACGGTTCAATTCGACCGGAATCTGCGGTAGCGGACGCTCCGCGATTCCGCCAAAAGCCATATTGATCTAAAAAGAAACTGGCGCAGGGAGCGCTGATGATCGGCGGCTTTGCGGTGGCGGTTGGCGGGAGTCCTGGCGGGGCCGAGATTGCTTCGTCGCGCCGCGCGCCAGGGCGCTTGGCACTTCTCGCAATGACAATGCGGGCGTGGGCACGGTTTCATCCCCAGCGGGTCGGCCGTGCCGGTGGGGAACTAAGAAGAAGCAAGAGCTGGCCCGTCCGTCATCGCGAGCCGCCAGTTCGGCGGCGTGGCGATCCAGACCGGAGGCACCGAGCGGCCCCTCTGGATCGCCACGGCCCTCCGGGCCTCGCGATGACGAGGAATGGGGCCATGGGTTTCATGCCAAGCGGGTCGGCCACACCGGGGGGGTACTAGGGCCTGTCCTCAAA
>JBOHMK010000314.1:0-4295 GCA_050730115.1 Acetobacteraceae bacterium | reverse complement strand
GGGCTGGTGTTTTCAAGGTTCATTCTCGACCAACGCGTCTCACGCGCGCACCGAATGCTCACAGACCCGCGCCGGGCGCAACGCAACATCAGCTCGTTGGCATTTGAAACCGGCTTTGGCGACCTCTCCTACTTCAACCGCGTTTTCCGGCGACGTTATGGAGCAACGCCCTCGGAGGTCCGGCGCGCGGCGGAACAGGGCGAGTGCACGTCAGCGTTGATCATCTAGCAGTGGAACTTGCCTCTTGAATGGCCGCTTACTATCGCCCGCTATCGGGGCTAGGTGCTTCGCTCCAGTGTCCTGCACTATCCCGTCCTACTCCACCGTACGCCCCGTCACTCCCACTCGATGGTACCGGGTGGCTTGCTGGTGACATCGTAGGTGACGCGGTTGATGCCGGGCACTTCGTTGACGATGCGGCTCGAAAGGCGCGACAGAAAGGCCGGGGCGAAGGGATAGGCATCGGCGGTCATGCCGTCGATCGAGGTGACGGCGCGGAGGGCCAGCGCATGCTCGTACGAGCGGCCATCGCCCATCACGCCGACGGTGCGGACCGGGAGAAGCACGGCAAAAGCCTGCCAGATCGTATCGTAGAGGCCGGCCGCACGGATCTCTTCGAGGAAGATCTTATCGGCACGCCGAAGCAGGGCAAGCTTCTCGGGTGTGACCGCGCCGGGAATGCGGATCGCAAGGCCCGGCCCAGGAAACGGATGGCGATTCACGATGTGCTCGGGCAGGCCGAGCGCGCGGCCGAGCGCGCGCACCTCGTCCTTGAAGAGTTCGCGCAAAGGCTCGAGCAGCGCGAATCCCATGCGCTCGGGCAAGCCACCCACATTATGGTGCGACTTGATGGTGACACTCGGCCCGCCGGTGGGGCTCACGCTCTCGATCACGTCCGGATAGAGCGTGCCCTGGGCAAGATGCGTCGCACCGCCGAGCTTTTTCGCCTCCTCCTCGAACACCTCGACGAACAGCCGCCCGATCGTCTTGCGCTTCTGTTCCGGATCCGTGACCCCGTCGAGTGCGGCCAGAAAGAGCGCGCCCGCGTCCCGATGAACGAGGTGAATGTTGAAGCGGTCGCGGAATGTTGCCACCACCTCCGTGGCCTCACCCGCACGCAACAGTCCGTGGTCGACGAAGATCGCCGTGAGACGCGCGCCGATCGCGCGGTGAACGAGCACGGCGGTGACCGCGGAATCGACGCCGCCCGAGAGGCCGCACACCACCCTCCCCTCGCCCACTTCGGCGCGGATGCGTGCGACAGCGGCGGCGGCGAAACCAGCCATGGTCCAGGAGCCTGAGCAGCCGGCGATCGCGTGCGTGAAGTTGCGCAGAATGGCGGCGCCATTCGCGGTATGCACGACCTCGGGGTGGAACATCAGGCCGTAATAGCCCCGCGCCTCGTCGGCAATCGCGGCAAATGGAGCGTTGGCGCTGCTACCGATGACGCGGAAACCGGGCGGCAGGCGGGAGACACGATCGCCGTGACTCATCCAGACAACGGCGCGCGAACCAGGCTTCAAGGCACCGGCAAAGAGGGGCGAAGACTCGGTGAGTTCGAATTCGGCGCGGCCATATTCGCGGCCATGGCCGGACTCGACCTCGCCGCCCAGCGCCGCACACATCGCCTGCTCGCCGTAGCAGATGCCGAGCACGGGCACACGGGCCGCGAACACTTCCTCCGGCACCCGCGGCGCGGCGGCGGCGATGACGCTGGCCGGACCACCGGAGAGGATGACGGCGCGCGGCGCAAACGCACGAATGCGTGCGGGATCCGCATTGAACGGCCAAATCTCGCAATAAACACCGCTTTCGCGCACCCGGCGGGCAATCAGTTGCGTGAACTGGCTGCCGAAATCGAGAATCAAAATCCGTTCGGCAGCGGGATCGAAAGCTCGGTCGTCCGAAGATCGCATGGCGGGCGGAGTTCCAGCACGGCCGGCTGCAAGCGGCAAGCGGCGGATTCCGGATCACCTTGCCTGGGCCGAAGTTTCCAACAGGCGCTCGATGGGGTTCCAGAGAAAAGCCGTCTGATGCACCGGCCTGCCGCCAACCGGCACGGTTGCTTCCGCCACCGCCCGCCCACCGAGCCGGGCATAGAACCAGCGGCTCGGGTTTTCGCTCAGCACCCAGAGGAACACCGAGCGGCAGCCGACCGACTGCAGATGGGCGGCCGCGGCCCGCATCAGGCGCCGCCCGAGCCCGCGCTCCCGCCAATCGTCGAGGACATAGAGTGTCTCGATCTCGCCCTCGCCGAGACCCGGGCTCCGCGGGAGCCCGGTGGTGGTAAATCCGACGATGTGCGGCCGGCCGCCGGGCGGCAGGTCATCACCCCAGGCCGCGGCAACGAAGACGCCGCCATCGGCGCGGATCGCCCGGTCGTAATGCGCAGCCTGGCGGATCACCGATAGGTGGGCGAGATAGCGGTCGGGCAGGATGCCGGGGTAGGCACTCCGCCAAGCGGCGACGTGAACTGCGGCGATCGCGGCGGCATCGGCCTGGCGGGCGCGGCGGATCCCGATCACCAGCGCTTCTCCAGGAGGGCCACAAAAAAGCCGTCGGTCGCGTGCTGCAGAGGCGTGAGCAGCAGGCCGTGAGCACCGGCCCTCAATCCGGCGGCTGGCAGCGAGGTCGCCGGGTGAACTTCGGCAAACTCTGCATGACGGGCGAGAAAGCCTGACACCTCTGCCTCGTTCTCCTCCACGAGAAGAGAGCAGGTAGCGTACACCAGCCGGCCCCGTTTGCGAACAAGCCCGGCGGCAAGATCGATGATCGCGGCCTGACGCCGCGGATATTCGGCCAACTCGTCGGCGCCAATGTTCAGGCGCTGGTCCGGGCGCCGCCGCCAGAGCCCGGTTCCCGTGCACGGCGCATCGACCAGCACACGATCGAATTTTCCGGCGTTTCGCTCGGCCCACCGGTCGTCGGCCCGCAACAGATGGCGTTCAACATTACCGACGCCGGCGCGAAGAAGACGGCTTGCCGCGGCTTCAAGCCGCGAGGCGGAAATGTCCGCGGCGACGATGTGCCCCTGATTTTGCATCACCATGGCGAGCGCCAGAGTCTTGCCCCCGGATCCGGCGCAGAGATCGGCAACACGCTCGCCCGGCTGAGCATCGACCAGCAATGCGGCGATCTGACTGGCTTCGTCCTGGATCTCGATGAGGCCCGAGCGGAAGGCCCGGCTGCCGGTGATGGTCGTGCGGTGCGCGAGGCGGAGGCCCCACGGCGAGAGCGGCGTCGGGGTCGCGAAAATGCCTTCGCGAGAAAGCGCGTCCCGGGCTTCCTCTCGCGTGGCCTTGAGGAGGTTGACGCGGAGGTCCAGGGGGGCAGGCAGAGCGAGCGCTGCAAGCTCCGCTTCGAGGGCGTCGCCGAACCGGGCGGCGAGCGGACCAAGCAGGCAGTCCGGGATCTCCAGGCGGACTGCCTCCGGCATCGCGGGATCGTCGAGTGCGAGCCCTTCGAGCGGCCTGAGCACGGCCAGTTCGGCGGGCCCGAGGGGCAGAGGGGCGAAGCGAGCACCGCTGAAGAATTCCGCAAGCGAGACCAGAGGTGCGCCCGAAAGCAGAAGGGAGGCGCCGAGCAGGAGTCTGGCGTCGGGCCGCCCATCAGGTCGCCCTACGCCGAGCCACCAGCAGAGCCTCCGGCGACACCTGAGGATTTGCCAGAGATGGCCGGCAACCGCCCGCCGATCGGCCGCTCCGATGTAGCGACGGGCGCGGAAGAAAGCGGTTGCGAGTTCGTCGGCCGGCCGACGCGGCGTATCCAGGACCGCCTGGGTGAGCGCGATGGCTGCCTCGACGCGCGCCCCTGGCGTCACGCCGCAGCCCAGGCTCAGATCACTATGGCATTTGGCGGAATCGCGCAGCGATCCGCCAGGAGGATACGCGGGGCTCTGCCCCGCACGCGGCCATTGGCAGGTCTTTGGAATCCCTTCTTTTGAAGTTCGGGGGGTCTGGGGCCCCCAAGGTCCCATCGGGGGTCAAGGGCGGAGCCCTTGCCCAGGTTTTTCAGCAAACCCCTAGTGTGCCGATGCTGACACTTGGTGATCATCAAGAGGCATCCATGGTCGGCACACTAGCCTTTATTTTCAGTGGCCTGCTGATCCCCTTACGTTGGTTGCCATAGGCAACAAACGTCGGGGGCAGGACACTAGGGCCTGTCGTCAATTCAGCCAAACTGTCGCGGCGACGAGATGGATGGCGGCCAGGAAGTTGCGGGCGGTCTTGTCGTAGCGGGTGGCGATCGCCCTGAACTGCTTGATTTTGCCGAAGAAATTCTCGATCAGGTGCCGC
>JBOHMK010000313.1:0-2304 GCA_050730115.1 Acetobacteraceae bacterium | reverse complement strand
AGACGCGCTCACGCTCCTCGCAATGACATTGCGGGCTATGGTGTGGTTTCATGCCCAGCGGGTCGGCCGTGCCGGTGGGGAACTAACCGGGAACGGCAGTCGGATAGGTGCACGTGGCTGGGGATTTATTCAGGGTGGCTCTACAGGTCGCCGATATGGAGCTGCCCAGGGTGACTGCCGGTCCGGCACCGGAGCGGCTGAGGTCAGGCGGGATCGGGATCGCTTCGTCCCGCCACGCACGCGCGAGCGCGTGCTCGCGGTCCTCGCGATGACGGGGGCCGGCCGAGTGCCGCGATTGCAGAGGTTTCATTCAGGGCGGGTCTGCCCACGGTGGGTGTGAAGCTTGCGATGGTGGCGCGGGGGCCGACGATGAGGCGACGCGGAGAGTTGGGCATGCGCGGGTCCACGGAAGCGGTGTACTCGCCCGGCTCGGGGGCTTAACGTTTTAGCAAGCGGTCCCGTGATTTCCTGAAGGCGACGAGGTCTCGCGCTCCTTGTGCGCCAACCTTTCGGAGAAAATTCCGGGTGTTCGTCACAGCGCCTTTCACGCACCGCCGGCCGGCGTGCCGTGCGGAAGGAAACAGGAACCGGAATCATGATCGGGTATGCCCAATATCTGAAGACGTGGCTGTGCCTCTGGCTTGGCCTCAAGGAGGACTCGCGCGCGGTCACGGCGCTCGAGTACGGAATGATCGCGGCACTGATCGCCGCGGTGATCATCGGTGTCGTCACAACGCTCGGCACGACACTTCAGGGCAAGTTCCAAGATATCGCCACCGCGCTCTGACCGGTCGGCCCGGCAGGCCGGCCGCCGGCGGCGGCAGGGCGCGCTCCGGCTTGCGTGCCCGGCCGCACCGCTCCGGCGTGTCGGTTGTGCGGCCAAACCCAAAACGGGTGACGGCATGGTGAATCACCTTCCCGAATTCGTCCGGGCCGTGCTGACGGCCGCGAGTGTCGCCCTGCTGCTCGCGGCCGCGGCAACCGACATCGCGTTCCGCCGGGTGCCGAACGCGATCTCCCTGATGCTGGCGGTGGCGGGCATCGGGTTGCGTGCGGAAGCGGGCTCACTCCTCGGCGGCCTGTTCGCGGCGGCGATCGTATTTGCGATGGCGGCGTTCTGCTGGCGGCGCGGTTGGCTCGGCGGCGGGGACGTCAAGCTGCTGGCCGCGGCGACGCTTACTCTGCCGCCGCTCCTGACGCCGTCCTTCCTGCTCGCGGTGGCGTTGGCCGGTGGGGCGCTTGCCATTCTTTACCTCGCGCTCTCGGTGATGCTCGCACGCCGCGGGGCACGGAGGCTCGCCTCAGTGTTTCCGGAGGCGTCGCCTGAAGGTTTGCGCAGGCCGGGTGGCACCCTGCGGTTCGTCTCTCGTCTCGTCTCCGTCGAGCGCTGGCGGATCAGGCAGCGCACCTCGCTTCCCTATGCCGCCGCGATCGCGGCGGGCGCACTCTTCGTTCTGATCAAGCAGTGAGGTTACCATGGCCGTGCGGATTGCACTTTTCGTTCTCATGGCGCTGGGCCTCACCGGCTTCGGCACGGTCGCCTGGATCGCCACCCGGACGCCGGCGCATCACAAGTTGGTGATTGCTCCGCCGCCGAAGGTCGGCGTTCTGGTGGCCGCCCATGCGTTGAAGCCTGGCGTCCTGCTGCAGCCGGGCGATCTCGGCGCGGCGAGCATGATCAAAACGCAGGTGCCCGCCGGCGCGACCGACGACACGCCGACCGATCGTGCCGGGCTGATCGGCGCGATGATCCGCCGCCCGATGCTGCCGGGCCAGCCGATCCTGCCGCCCGACGTGATGCGTCCGGGCGATCACGGATTCCTTGCCGCGGTGCTGGCGCCTGGGATGCGCGCCGTCACGGTGGGGATCGATGCGATCAGCGGTGGGGCCGGTCTGATCTGGCCGGGAGATCAGGTCGATCTCGTGCTGACCCAGCAGATTGCCGACAACAGCCTGCCGCTCGGCAAACGTCTGGCAGCCGAGACGGTGCTCAGCAATGTGCGCGTGATCGCGGTCGATCAACGCCTGGTACAGGGGGAAAATCCGAACGGCCTGCACACGGTGACCGATGTCGGCCGGACCGCGACGCTCGAAGTGTCGCCGCTGGAGGCCGAGCAGGTCGCGGTTGCCTCCAAGCTCGGCCAACTTTCGCTGGTGGTCAGATCGGCGGATCAATCCGTCGAGCAGGCCGAGCGAAGCCCGCCGGCGATTGCCTGGGCCGGAGAAGTTTCACCGGCGCTCAAGGTTGCCACCCCGACGCAAGGGCAGGGCACGACAGTCGATTTGTTCCGGGGTGCGGCGAGC
>JBOHMK010000312.1:0-2445 GCA_050730115.1 Acetobacteraceae bacterium | reverse complement strand
GGGCAACATGGTGCGGCTGCCTTTTACGCGCGCGAAGCCTTGGGCGCGGGGCCGACAGTCAAATGGGCCGCCTATACCGCTTGGCTCGCCGTTCGCGCGCTCCGTGGCACCGAGAGCCGCCACGAGGGACCGAGTACGGTGCCTCTCAGACCTTAGTCTTACTGTGTCATAGAGTTCTTGCCCGGTTCGACGCCGATCTGCCAGGGGTGGAGATTCTCACTCGTGGAGGCGGGGGGTGGGTCTCAGAGCCGACAGAGGCGGCAGCGAATCACGGTTCTCGGCTTATGTCGAGGGCCTGACCGCGGCGCTTGGGCACGCTGACCGGGCCGGGCCGTTTCGAGCCTATTGCACGGGGCTGTTGCTGCCAGGTGCGCGCAAGAGCGTCGAACCGATGGCGGCGCGGCTGGAGCCGGCGCGGGTGCAGGCGGCGCATCAGTCGCTGCACCACTTGGTCGCCAATGCGCAGTGGTCGGACGAGGCGATGCTGCGTACGGTACGGCAGCAGGTGTTGCCGACGATCGAGCGGCGTGGCGCGATCCGGGCCTGGATCGTCGATGACACCGGCTTTCCGAAGAAGGGCCCCCGACGGCATCGGTGTGCCACGCTGAATTGAGCGTTCCAACCAGCGAAGGAGACCGTCCGCCATGCCTGCTATCACGATCGGCCTGGACATTGCGAAAACGGTGTTTCAGGGGCACGTCGCCGACTGTGCGGGGCAAGTGCTCCAGCAGAAGAAGCTCCGGCGCTCGCAGGTGGAGGCGTTCTTCGCCCGCCAGCCGCAGGCGCTAGTCGGGACACTCCGTGACGTCATCGCGCTCCAGGAGCCTGCTGGAACGCCGCCTCATGCGGCTCGGTGCGAAGCGCTCCCCGCCGCTGCTGTTCTTCACCCACGCAGGCCTCGCCGCGTTGTAGGAGATGATGGCCGATGGCCGCCTCGCCGACCCGGCGATATTCGCCCATGTCCGCCGCGAACGCGGCCTCGACCCGCCGGAGGTCGATGCGGCGGCCGAACAGTTAGGCCGGACTCAGCGCGGATGCACGCTCCGGGCCGCTCATTGCGGGCAGTCGGTCATGCACGCCGTGGCGTGCGTGTCGGGCCGCGGATCGGGCCAAACGAAGCCGTTGCGGTTCGGCATCTCCACCTTGGGCAGCATTTTCCGGTCCATGACCGCATCGTCGGGCACGATGCCGTTCAGGTTGAGGATGTAGGCGACGAGTGCATAGACCTGATCGTTGGAGAGCGAACCCGGTGCCTGGAACGGCATGGCGCGACGGATGTAGTCGAAGACCGTCGTCGCATAGGGCCAGTAGCTGCCGACGGTCTTGACCGGGTGGGCGGAGGCAAGCGTGCCGATGCCGCCGACCAGGCGCGGCGCCGTGCCCTGCCCCGGCACCTCGCCGCCCTCTCCCTTCGCGCCGTGGCACACAGCGCACTGCGTCGCATAGACCTGGGCGCCGTCGGCGACCGTGCCGCTTCCGGCGGGAAGGTTCTTCCCATCCGGCTCGACGTCGATGTTCCAGGCGCTGATTTGTGCCTGCGTTGCCGTCTGTCCGACCCCGTAATCCGGCCCGGGCGCTGCAGCAAGCGCCGGCGCGCCGGCGCCAAATGCGAGCGCCGCGATGAGGAGGGGCGCCGTCCTAAATCCAGCCATTGCTCACCTTCCCGTCCGTTCCGACTTTCCAACTCTGGATCGCGTTGTTGTGGTAATGGGAATTGACGCCGCGCTCGGCGATCAAAGCTTCGATCGTCGGCTGTACATAGCCGGTTTCGTCAATGACGCGACTTTGCAGGTCGGCCGGGCTGCCGTCCCATTGCCACGGCAGCCGGAACCGCGTCAGGCATTTCGGCAACACGGGCTCGGTGAGAGTTGCCTTCTGCCAGTTCTTGCCGCCATCGACCGAGACATCCACCTGTTTGATCCGGCCGCGGCCCGACCAGGCGAGCCCGGTGATCTCGAAGAAGCCCGGCTTCGGCAGGGTCTGCGTGCCGGAGGGGCGGGTGATGACGGACTTCGCTCCCATCACGAAGGTAAAAGCACGCGCTTTCCCGTCCGGCATCAGGTCGGTGTAGTACGCGGTCTCTTCTTTCGAAAAAGCGGGCCCGGTCATCAGCTTGAGGCGCCGCAGCCATTTCACGTTCATGTTGCCCTCATAGCCGGGCAGCAGCAACCGCAGCGGATAGCCCTGCGGCGGGCGCAGGCGCTCGCCGTTCTGGCCGTAGGCCAGCAGGGCGCCGATGCGGATCGCGTCATGCAGCGGTACGCTGCGGTCCATTGCCGCCCCGTCTGCGCCTTCGGCAAGGATCCAGGTGGCCTCGGGCTTTACGCCGACCGTGTCGAGCACGGTTTCCAGCTTCACACCCGTCCATTCACAGCAGCTCACCAGGCCATGCGTGAACTGCACGCTGTGATCGAACTTGTTGAACGGCTTCGTCCAGTCCCAGGT
>JBOHMK010000311.1:0-14821 GCA_050730115.1 Acetobacteraceae bacterium | reverse complement strand
CCTCGGCACGCCGCCCTCCCCTTCCCCATCGCCGCCGGCTCGAGCGTTTCCAGGGGAGGCACCTATGGAATCCGGCAGTTGGTTTGCCCGGATGCCTGGCGAAAAGTGCGTGGCGAAAACTCTTGTGAGCGTCACCTCGGACGGGCACACTCGGCGCAATCGCAGGTTTTGATGCGGGCTCCGGACCGGAAACCAAGCCCGTCGTGAACGTGAGGCCGGCGGCGTTCTGCATGTTACTCCCCCTGTCCCGCGATCGCCTTTCCTTCGTCGCCAAGACCCGCGGACGGTTCCCCGATTTTGCAGGCTCGGCCTGGCGCGGTGCCTTCGGGCACGCGCTGCGCCAGACGGTCTGCACCACGCATCTCCCAAGCTGCCCGCCGTGCGCCCGCTACCGCGACTGCCTCTACCCGATGATCTTCGAAACGCCGCCCGACCCGGCCGGAGAACGGCTGTTGGGACGGAACGAGGGGGTTCCCAATCCGTTCGTCCTTGCGCCCGGTTGGACCGGCACGCGCGTCTTGCAGCCGGGGGATGAAGTCGGCCTGGAGGTCACTCTCGTCGGCCGCGCCATGGCCGAGGCGGAATTGGTCTTCACGTCCCTTGCCGCGGCCGCCCTGCAGGGCATCGGGCCCGACCGCGTGCCTCTCACCTTGCTCGAGCGCCGCCCGCTTCCGATCGATGCCACCTCCCCGATGCCGCCACGCATCCTTCTCACTTTTACGACACCGCTCCGGCTGGTGGAAAAGGGAGTGCTGATTAAAGCCTCGTCGTTCCGGCCTCACCACCTGCTGGGGGCGCTGGTCCGCCGCATATCGCTGCTCGCACAATATCACCATTCCGCCGCGCCGGAACTCGACTTTCAGGAATTGAAACACCGCGCGGCAGCGGCTGCCTTCGCCGGAACGGATCTCGGCTGGCAGGACTGGTCACGGCATTCGGCGCGGCAGCGGGCGGTCATCAAAATGGGCGGGCTGGTCGGCACCGCCGTCCTGCCGATGGCCGAGCTGGAACCGTTCTGGCCATTGCTGCGCCTGGCGCCCGCACTGCATGTCGGCAAGGGAACGACGATGGGCCTCGGCGCCATGACCATCGCCCCGGCTTGAGCCGAAATGCCGAACCCGGTCGATCCCGCGTCGTACTCAAGCCGCATCCTCTTGGCCGTCACCGGCCTTTCCCCACAAATCCTGACCGAGACCCTCTATGCGCTGGTCGTCCAGGGTCAACCTGCGTTCGTTCCGACACGGATCGAGGTGCTGACAACCACCGCGGGACGCCGGCTTGCGATCCGATCACTGCTTGCTCCGGAATCGGGCGCTTTTCTCAACTTTTGTCGTGAATACGGGATTTCTGAACTGGCAGGCGCGCTAACCGGCGATTCAATTCAGGTCATGTCTGACAACAACGGCCGCCCATTGGCCGACATCCGCACCCTCCGGGACAGCGCCACCGCCGCCGACGCCATCGTGGCGCGGGTGCGCGCACTGACCGGGGATCCGGAATGTGCCCTCCATGTGTCGATTGCCGGCGGGCGGAAGACCATGGGCTTCCTCGCCGGCCACGCGCTCTCGCTGTTCGGCCGGCCGCAGGACCGGCTGTCCCACGTTTTGGTGGCCGAACCGTTCCTGACGCTCTCCGACTTCTTCTTCCCGCCCCGTGAGCCACGCTCTTTGCATGACCGGGCAGGTGCGTTGATCAGCACCGCCGACGCCGACCTCACGCTGGCTGAAATTCCCTTCCTCCGGCTGCGCGAACATCTCCCGCCCGGGATCCAGGCGCCCGGCAGAGCCTACACGGAAACGATCGCACTCGCCCAGGCGGCACTCGACCCGATGCTCGAAATCGATCTCCGCCGGCGTTTCACCCGCTTCGGCGGAAGGGCGCTGCACCTGCCGCCCGCGGAGTTGGCATGGCTCGCCTGGATGGCCGAGCGGCGCCGTGATCCGGCGCTGCCGCATGGCGGCGCGCTGCACTGGACGGAAATGCACCCGCCCGACCTGTTCCGGCTGTACGCGCGGGTGGCAGCGCCGAAAGATGTCGACCGGCTGCGCCGCGCTCTCGCGAAGGATGACGCCAAAACCCTCTTCGAGCAGCGCACGGCCAAGCTCAACAAGCTTGTCAGGGATGGTCTCGGGCCGGCGGCCGCGCCATACATGCTGCGCTCTGACAGGCACCGGCCGCGCAGCCGTACCGGGTTAACGCTCTCTCCGGAAAGAATTTGGTTGACCTTATGAATTTACCTGAGTTCGACCCGCTCGAGCCGCTGCGTCGCAGCATCGCCCCGGAGGCGTTGATCCACGCCTGGCTGCACGACCCGCCGGACAAGGCACTCTCGATTCAGGGTCACCAGTCGCGCGCCGCGCGCTATCTCGGCGCGGTCCTCGGCGAGCCGGTCAGCGTCGAGTCCGTCAAGGGCGATGCCGCCCTCAGCGATCAGCTCGCCGCCATCGCCGAGCGCCTGCCCATGCCAATCGCCGGCCCGAATGGCGCGCGCGCAGTGGGTCCCGAGGCCGGCAAGCTCTCTCTCCACCATCCGCTGGGCGGCGCCACTCGCGAGATCACCGTCCCGCCGATCGATGAAGGGGCGATCGCGCAAGCGGTCGGGAATCTTTGCTCCGGCATCAGCGACCGCCGCGCTTTGTTCCGCCTGTTGTGGCGCTGCCTGCCCGAGCGGCTCGGCACGCTTAATCCAGCCTACGCCTTCCTCCCGGCGGATACCCGCGTGCCGGACCACACCGTTTGGAACCACGCCGACACGACGTCCGCCCTCCTCTCCGCCACCGGGGCCACCGGCAAGGGCGATCACGCGCTCCTCTCGTTCGCGATCTCTCCGGTGCAGAGCTTCATCGCCGCGGCGCGCTCGCTCCGCGACCTGCGTAACGGCAGCCTGATTCTGAGCTGGCTCGCCTTTCGCGCCATGCGCCCGGTCCTCGAATATATCGGCCCGACCGCGCTGATTTTTCCGAACCTGCGCGGCAACGCCCTGGTTGACCAGTGGCTGCGGGGCAATTCCGGCGGATTGGGCAGCAAAATCGGCCAACCCCAGGACATAACGCTGCTGACGCCGAGCCTTCCCAACCGGTTCCTGGCGTTGGTGCCGATGGGGCCGGACGGATCTTGGGCCGAGGGGTTGGCCCGGGCGACCGAGGCCGCGGCCGCGGATGCCTGGCGCGAGCTCGCCGAATCGGTACGCAGGGAAATTGACGGGAATCTTGGCGCTCCCTTCCGCAACTGGGATCAGCGTTGGGAAACGCAAATCCTTGAGACCTGGGACTTCGTCGTCGTGGCGCTGCCGCTCCGCGAGCTCGGCACGGATGCGAAACTGGCGGAGTTCCACGATAAGGGCACCTTTGCCGAGGCCTTTCCGGCCGCAGAGGCAGTACGCAGCCTCGCCTCGGCCATCCCGCCCCACGAGCGTCCAGGCTACGACCAACAGTCGGCCGGCCGCTGGCAGGCCTCCGTCGATCTCGCGGCCCGCTTCCTTCAAGCCGCCCGTTCCGTCCGCCGCGTCCCACTCGCGGCGTCATTTCCCGGCGAGGTGCCGGAGAAATGCACGCTGCTCGGCACCTGGGAGCAGATGGGGCCGGGCAACCGCAACGCGGCCAACGACTTCTGGACGCACGTCGCGAAGAAGGTTGCGATCTCCGGCACGCGCGTGCGCGCGGGCGAGAAGCTCTGCGCCGTCGCGCTCGTCAAGCGCTTCGCCATGGCCCACCTCGCCGCCGAGCTCGGCCTGCGCAACCGCGACGACCGCTTCCCCGATACGGCCACGCTCGCCGCCCGCCTCTGGCTGGACAAGCCCGAGGCCGCCGACGTCAAGAAGGCCAGTGAGGAAGGGAGTTGGAACGGCCAGTGGCTGCACTGGGCGAAGCGTGATCAGGAGGAAGACGATTGCTGCCCCAACCGGGTCTGGGAAGCGATCCGGCGTGCGAAGCAGGCCCTCGGCCCGCCGCCCGCCTACTACGCCGTCTTGATGCTGGACGGCGACAACATGGGGGACTGGCTGGCCGGAGACAAAAGCCCGCTGGTGCGCACGGCGATGCACCCGAAGCTCGCCGACTACTTCGAAAAGCTGCCCGGCACCGCGAACGGCCTCGCGGAGCGACGCCCGGTCGCACCCTCCCTCCACGCCGCCATCTCCGAGGCACTCGGCAACTTCGCGCAGGCCGTCGTCCCAGCCATCGTCGAGCGCCACTCCGGCACGCTCATCTATGCCGGCGGCGATGACGTGCTCGCGCTGCTGCCGACCGAAACCGCGCTCGCCGCGGCCCGCGATCTCGACCGTGCGTTCCGCGGCGACGCGGCGGGAAACAACGGCGCGCCCGAGGGCTATTACCGGCTAGAGGACCGCGACCTCCTGATGATGGGACCACGTGCCTCTGCCTCCGCCGGCGTCGCCGTCGTGCACTACAAGGAAGATCTGCGCGCGGCACTCGAACTCGCTCGCAAGGCTGAGCGGAACGCCAAGAATTGCGGCCGCGGCGCGCTCTGCCTGACCATCGCCCGCCGCTCCGGCGAGCATGCCGGCGCCGCTTTGCCCTGGGCCCTGGTGGACGATCTCGCCAGCGCCGTCTCCGCGTTCCAGACCGCCTCCGACCGCTGGGCCTATCGCCTGCGCAATTTGCTCCCGACCTTCGGCGAAGCCGGCCCGCCGGAAGCGGCGTTTTTGAGCGAAATCACCCGTCAGCTCGAACGTGGCGATGACGCGGCAACCAGGAATCTCCCCGTGATCCGCTTCTACGAGCGGCTACGTGCACCGCACCTTCCAGGTGCGCCGGAATCCCGCGCCGAGGAGCCATGGATCAAAACCGCCGAACGCGTGCTGATCCTCTGGCAAAGCGCGAGCTTCCTGGCGCGCGGCCGCGATCAAGCGGGGCGCACATGAGCGAGACCATCACCATCGCCCTCGGGTTCGAGCCGCTGGATGTGCTGTTCTTCCGTGACGGCAAGCCGTTCGAGGCCGGCATCCGCGCCAGCACCATCGAGCCGCTGCCGCAAACCCTGGCCGGCGCCATCCGCACCCACGCGTTGCAAGCCGCCGGCTGCGACTTCGACCGGCTCGGCGCGGACATCGGCAATGGGAATGGGTTCGCCGAAGCACTGAAACTGCAGTCGCCGCCGCTCGCCGCCGCAGCCGAACTTATCTGCCGCGGCCCCTGGTTCGCTCAAGACGGCGCGCCGCTCCTGCCGATGCCGGCATCCTTGCACCGCCCGAAACGTGCAGACGGCGGATTCATCCGGCTCGATCCCTGGCCCGCCTCCCCGCCCGGCTGGCGTGCGCCCATGCCCGGCATGCGCCCGCTTCTCGCCACATCTCGCGAACGCATCGAGCGGGCGGAGGGATGGCTGACGCTGCAAGGCATCCATGCGTTCCTGCAAGGCAACGTTCCGAAACAAGATCAGTCGGTGGCCCGCGATGCTCTCTTCGACATCGACTCCCGCACCGGCATCGTCATTGAACCGGAAACCTGGACCACCAAGGAAAGCCTGATCTACTTGGCGGATTATCTGGCGCTGAAGCCGGGCGTCAGCCTCTATGCAGAAATCACCGGGCCGGCGGCCTGCCTCGATCAGGCCTTTCCTCCCGGAGGCACCCTGACCCTGCCCTTGGGCGGGCAAGGCCGCCGCGTTTGCGTGACCCGCGGCGCGCCGGTTGCTTGGCCCGAACGACCCAGCGGCGCCGGCAAGCGCCTCCTGTTGTTGACCTGCCCCGCCCTGTTCAACGGCGGCTGGCACCCGCAGCGTCTCTCGCCTGTCGCCGCCGCCGTCCCCGGTCATGTCGCCTTTTCCGGCTGGGACCTCGCGCGCCGCGGCCCCAAGCCCACGCGCTTCGCCGCCGCCGCCGGCAGCGTCTTCTTTTTCGACACGCCTCCGCACATCGATCGCCACTCGCTTTGCGACGACGCCGACGACCGCCTGATCGGCTGGGGCAGCTATCTCGAAGGGATCTGGTGAAATGACAGAATTTGCCTTGCTCTTCCTGCACGCCCTCACCGGTCTCCATCCCGGCTCCGGCGCCGCCCTCGGCGTCGTCGATCTGCCGGTGCAACGCGAGCGCCATACCGGCTTTCCCACCATTCCCGGCACGTCCCTGAAAGGCGTGATCCGCGCCGAGGCGCGCAATAAGCCGGAGGAGGAATGCTTCGCCGTCTTTGGCCCGGACACGAAGAACGCCGCCGACCACGCCGGCGCCGTCGCCTTCACCGACGCCCGGATCCTGGCCTTCCCCGTCCGCTCGCTCAAGGGCGTGTTCGCCTGGGTCACCTGCCCCGCCGTCCTGCAGCGCCTGGTGCGCGATCTCGATCTCGCCCACGCCAAGCCGTTTCCTTGCGTGCCGCACCTGACCGGAGACGACGCCCGCGTCTGCAAGAACACCCCGCTCGAAATCATCGACGCCGGAGAGCCCGGCCTGGTCTTCGAGGAATTCGACTTTAAGGCCGCCCCTGGCGCCGACGACATCGCCGCCTGGATCGCCGACCATGCCGTTTCGGACACAGAGACCGCGACCCGCATCAGATCGCACTTTGCGGTGATTCCCGACGACGCCTTCAAACATTTCGTCCAGCACGCGACCGAAGTGACCGCCCGCATCGCCCTCGACGCTGAGACGAAGACCGTCCGCGAGCACGCCCTGTTCTACGAGGAGTTCCTGCCTCCGGAGACGTTGTTCCACGGCCTGCTGATCGCAGAGTCGGTGCGGCGCAAGAAGAACGACGACGGAAACGGCATGACGACGGCAGCGCAAGTCCTCGACTGGATCCGCGCCCTCGATCTGAAGACGATCCAGATCGGCGGCGGCGAAACGATCGGCAAGGGTCTCTGCGCGCTCAACCTCCATCGGCAGGGAGGGGCCACACCGTGAGCGCGCTGCCGACCACAGGGCAGAAGCGTGCCCGCCATGCCTGGGAGACGGTGGAGGAGGCAAGCCGGAAGCTGAACAACGGAAAGTGGGGTGACTTCGACGGGCACGTCATGGCCCTCGGACCCCGCATTCTGATCGCCGGCCTGGGCCCGGCGCTCGCGTTTCTAAACGAGAAACAGGAAGACGACCATCTGCTTTTGCACAGTCTCGCGCATTGGGTACTCCATAAGGGCGATAGCAAAAGCGGGCCCGCCGATTTGCTGGAGAGTATCCGTAACGGCGACAGCGACCATCTCCGCCGCTGGACCGCCGAATCCCTGGAATGGCTCGCCTGGGTCAAGCGCTTCTGCGCAGCGGAGACAAACAAAAGGAAGCGGCAGAACGGCACGGAGAATGCGGCGTGAGCAACGCCTTCCTGATGCCGCGCGTCGCGCAACTGGTCGACATCGCTCGCAAGGTGAAGTGCCATCACCCCGGCTTGACCCTGGACAAGCACTCCTTCGCGGCCAAGCAGGAAATGCAAAAGGTAGCGCTCGCCCCGGTCTGCGACGCGTGCGGCGATGAGAAGCTGCTGCGTGCCCTGGCCGCCCGCCGCGAGGCCATTCTGGAGGCCGCCGGCTCGAAAATCTGGTCCGCCACGACAGCCGGCCCCCTCACACTGCATCTCTCTCGCGCCAACGCCTTCGAAAATGCCGGCATTGCCTTGCACCCGTTATATGGCTTCGCCTGCCTGCCGGGCTCGGGCCTGAAAGGCCTCGCACGCGCCTACGCAGAGACGATCTGGCTGCCGGCACAGCCGGACCCTATCGCCGCATGCCAGGACATCGTCGACGTCTTCGGCTGCGCGCCCGAAAGCGACAAGGACAAACCCTGGCTTCCGGAATCGCGCCGGCAGGCGAAGGACAGCTCTGCCGGAGCGGTGGTGTTCCATGATGCCTGGCCCGAAGCATGGCCAAAGCTCTTCATCGACATCGCCGCCGTCCATCACCAGGAATACTACCAGGCGCCCGAAAACGCGGTGCCGCCTCCGGGTGACTGGGAAGGACCCCAGCTCATCAGCTTCCTCGCGATCAAGCCCGGCACCGAATTCCGCTTCGCGCTCACTCTTCGCCGCGGCCGCACGGCTGATGGCAGGCTCCTCGCGCAGGCGCAGGAATGGCTCGCCGCCGCGCTCGCCACCCTCGGCGCCGGCGCCAAGACCGCCGCCGGCTACGGCCTCTTCCGTTCTGCTACCGCGGCGAAACCGGCCGCGTCGCCAAGCCGCGCCGAGGCTCTCTTCGACCTCACCCTCGTCACCCCTGCCTTCCTCGCCGGCGGAGCGCAAGAGAAGGAGGATTGCGACCTCCGCGGCGCGACCCTTCGCGGCCAGTTGCGCTGGTGGTGGCGGGCGATGCACGCCGCTCATCTCGAACCCGCCATCCTGCGCCGCCTCGAAGCCTCGATCTGGGGCGCCAGCAGCGCAGGCAGCGCCGTCCGCTTGAGTCTCGAGCCCGGTAGCAATCCTGAGCCCTGCCGGTTCGAATACAACCGTGAGCGGGACGGTGCTTTTCTGCAGGCGAACGGGATCCAAAGAACCGCGCTTCAGGCGCCGGCGATCGACGGGAGGAAAACCACCCAGGGGCTGTTCTATGCGGCCTACGGCGCCGGCAAGGAAATATCCGCCGGCAGAGAGAAGCCGGGCCGCTGGCTCCTGCAACCCGGATCGACATGGCGGCTGAAGCTCGGTGCGCGCCCCTCCAAATGCCCGCCTGGGGACAACGTCGCTCGGGTCGAGATTAAGGCCGAAACCGTCCTTCGGCAGGCAACGGCCGCCTTGTTCCTGCTGACGCGCTTCGGCGGCGTCGGCGCCAAGGCGCGCAAGGGATTCGGCAGCTTCGACGATACCCCGATCGATGGGATCGCCAGCATCGACGACTGCAAGCGGGCCGCTCGCGAGCTCCGCTCGCTCTGCGGTTTGGGCGCCGCCGCGTACCGCGACGCGCCGTCACTGGAACTGATGAGCGCGCCCGTTCTCGTTCAGACGAAGTGGACCAATGCCTGGTTCGCTCTCAATCGGATTGGCGAGGCGATGCAGGCCTACGCCAAGACCGGCAAGCATCAGGCCTGGAAGTCCGCGCTCGGCCTTCCGCGGAAAAGTGACTGCGCGGAGGCCGATAACAAAGAACTGAGGCCAAAGGCCTCCATCCCCCATTTCAGAGAAGAGCTGAAGGGCGGTCGTCTCGGCCGGCATGCCGCGCCGATCCATTACCACGTGGCACGGTCCGAAGGGACGCTGGAACTGCGCCTCGTCGCCTTCACCTCGCCCCATCTTCCCGACGAGGCAACCAGCAAAGAGCGCTTGGACGCGCTGCGCGCGCATGTCGCGCCCCTGCTCCGCAACTGGGCGAACGCCGGCGGAACGAGCCCGTTCTTCCCGAAACCCGCAGTGCGGGCCCCGAAACCCGTAGCGCCGGTGGCGACGCACAGCGGTGGCGGACCGATCATCGGCGGCCGCATCCGGGCCGAGCTCCTCGCGGAGAAGACCAAGGGCGGCGGCTGGAAGGCAAAAGACCTGGTCAGCGGCCAGATACGCTCGATCCAGAATACCGCGAGGGTGCCGGCCGACCGCAAGCCCGGCGACAAAGTCGAGCTCGAAGTCCCCAACAGCAGCGAATGGAAATATCCGGTGCCGCCGCCGCCCGCGCCTCCGCCGCCACGTCGGCCGGGTGGCCGCCGTTGACGCTGATGGCCCGCGCCCTGCTCCTCACGGTCGGCACCGGCGATGCCGCCAATCTCGAATCTTCCCTCTTCACGCCGCTCACCCTTTCCATCAATCGCGGCGAATGGAGCCGCGTCGTGCTGCTGCCCTCCTCGGTCACGGGCATCGCCGCCGAGGCATTGCGCCAGCGCCTGCAAAACCCGGCCATTGCCGTCTCGGCGCTGCCTGAACCGGGCGCCGAAAACAACCCCGACGCCTGCTTCGACCATTTCGACCAGGTGATCGAGAGGCTGCTTGCCGCGGGCTTCGAGCCCGCTGGCCTCGCCGTCGATTTCACCCGCGGCACCAAGGCGATGAGCGCAGCGCTCGTGCTCGCCGCCGTCCGGCACGGCGTGCCGCGCCTGCGCTATATCGGCAGTGACACCCGCGATCGGCGCGGGACCGTCATCGCCGGCACCGAGCGCCTCTTCGAGACCAGCACCACCCGGGCCACCGCGCGCCAGCGCATCGACCTCGCCCGCGGCCTCGTCGAGCACGCCGCGTTCGGCGCCGCCTGCGCGCTGCTGCCCGACCCCGAGAGCCCACTGGCCGCGCTCGCCTGGGATTCTGCCGGGCGCGACGTTTTGCGTGCCATCCGCCCGCTGATCTCCTGGCTCGCCGCCTGGGACCGGCTCGACTATGCCGCCGCGGTCACGACCGCTCTGCCGCCGTCCGACTCTTTGCCTCCGGCCTGGCGCCGTCATCATCCGCCGGAAACGGTGCGAAGCTTTCTCGCACGCCTGGACGCCACGCCGCGATCGCACCGCCTGATCGCCATCGATCTCCTGGCCAATGCCGCCCGCCGCGTCGCCCAGGGGCAGTACGAGGATGCGCTGGTGCGGGCCTATAATGTCATCGAGCGCATCGCGCGCGCCCGACTCGAAGATCTCGGAGGCAAGGCGCGCGGCCGGGAAGAAGCAGTAGACAAGCTGGACGGGTTGCGCGATCCGATGGCGGCAACTCTGCGCGGTTTCGACCGCGCTCACCCTTCGCTCAAATCTTCGTCGCGCAACGACAGCATCCTCATTCACGGCGTCGTCGCTCAGGGCAGCCGCAATCCAGCAGAATGGCAGCGCCTGCTCGCCTCGGTCGAGACCTTGCTGCGTCGCGATGCCGCGCTTTGCAACGCCTCGGCCGCGCTCGATCGTGACCTGGTCGCTGCCCGCTTCCCGGCAACCTGGAGCGTCGCATGAAGATCCTGCTCTGCACCGTAGGCGGCTCGCACGCGCCAATCCTGACCGCTCTCAATTCCGGTTCCTGGGATCATGTGGAGTTCGTTTGCACCGAGGACGATCCGGCCGCCGGCAAGCGTGGCTCGGTCAGCATGGTGCGCGATCACGTCGAGGTGCCAGGCCGCACTGTCCCGCCCGTTTCCCGGCTGCCCTCCATCCCGGAGCAGGCCAGGCTCGATCCTGCTTCCTGGTCGGTCTGCCTCGTCGCGCCTGACGATCCTGACGGCATCTTCGGCAAGCTCGTCGAGCGGCTCAGTGAACTGCAGTCCGCGCATCCGGATGCCGAGATCGTGGTCGACTTCACGGGTGGCACGAAATCGATGAGTGTCGGCGCCGCTCTGGCGGTCACCGCGCGTCCTCCCGCTCGCCTGCAAGTGACGACCGGCACGCGCAGCGACCTCGTGCGGGTGCTCGACGGCACCGAGCAGCCGATCGTCCTCCGGACCGACCGCCTCGTCATCGAACGTCAAATCGAGCTTCTCCGTGCCGCCTGGACGCGTTTCGGCTATGCTGAGGCAGCGGCGGGCTTCGACCTCTTGAGCGAGACCCTCGCCGCCGCCGCGCCCGAGCAGCTGCGCCAGAGGCTGAACGATCTTCACCATCTCTCTGCCGCCTTCGCCGCCTGGGACCGGTTCGACCACCGGCACGTCAGGGAAAGCCTGAACCGGGTGAAGAGCCGGTACCCCGACTGGGTGGCACCGTGGATGGTGCGCCAGTCGGAGCTCCTCCATGATTCCGTAGCCCGGTCCCATCCCCACAAGATCTGCGACCTCTGGCTCAATGCGGAGCGGCGCGCGGCGCGCGGGCGCTATGATGACGCCGTCGCTCGGGCTTACCGCCTCGTCGAATGGACCGGGCAATGGCTGCTCGGAACGCGGCTCGGCATCGACAGCGGCAATGTCGACTTGTCCGCCATGGACCCCGCCGTCTTGCAGCGCGCAGGCATTCAGCAACGTCCGGACAAGAGAGATCTCGGCGGGCTGGAGAGCAGCTTGCGGTTGTTGGCGGCGCTCGATCCCGGCGGCCGTATGGATGCGTTTCTGAACCGACCGCTGGACGACGCAGCGGGCAGGACCGGGCTTGACGTGCTGACCAAAGATTTGCTGCCGCTTCGCAACCGTTCGATCCTTGCTCATGGATTCGATCCTCTGGGCGAGGACAAGTGGAACCGCTGGCGTGCCTTCATCGGCGACACTTTCTTTTCCCGTATGCTGCTGCCCGAACTCGGCGCCGTCGGGATCTCCGGGATGCCGGCTCAGTTGCCGACCGCGCCGCCGCCAGACCTCTGAGCCTCCCGACAAGCTTGTGACGGGCTGACTCGTCGCTGCGGCCGGGCCATATCAGCGCGCATGGCCCGTGCCCTGTTCCTCGTGATGTACGACATCTCCTGCCCCCGCCGCCTCGCTCGCGCGCTGCATGCCGCGCGCGAGCACGCCACGGGCGGACAGAAATCGGTGCACGAATGTTTTCTCGATGCCGCCGAGCTCGCGCGACTGCGCCAGGCGTTGCACTCCATCATCGATCCGTCGGAGGACAGCCTGCTGTTTATTCGTCTCGACCCCCGCCAGACGCCGCGCACCCTCGGCCTCGCACGTGCGCCGGCCGATCCCGCCTTCTTCTACGTCGGCTAAGGCGATGACGACGCTACATATCGATCGCAAGGGTGCGGCGCTGGACGCGGATGCGGGAACTCTGACAGTCCGGCTGAACGGTGAACTCGCCGCGCGTCTGCCCCTGGGCCCGGTCGAGCGGCTGGTGGTCTCCGGCCAGGCCACGCTCTCCACCCGGCTGCTGGCGGAACTCTGGTCGCGCGGCGTCGGCTTGCTGGTCCTCACCGGTCGCAGTGGCGAGGCGAGTGCGCGGCTGGTCGGTCGGCCGCATGACGACGTAGCGCTGCGTCTCGCCCAGTATCGGGCGGCCGATAATTCGTCGGAAGCGGCCGGCTACGCCCGCGCCCTTGTCTCCGCAAAGGTCCGCGCGCAGGCACGCTTGCTGACGCGCGCACGCGATCGCCGTCCCGATCTGCGCTACGAGATGCGGGTGGCGGGTGAAGTGCTCCAGACGATCCTGGCGCGCCTGGCCGACCCTGCCGAGAACCTCGACCGGGGTCCTCTGAGCGGGCTGGAGGGCGCGGCAGCCTCGGCGTACTTCAGTGCTTTTCAGACGCTCTTTCCGCCTTCGTTGAAATTCGCGGGCCGCCGGCGCCGCCCGCCGCCGGATCCGGTGAATGCCTGTCTCTCGCTCGGTTATACGCTGCTGCACCACGAGGCAGTCCGCGAAACCCAGGTGGCGGGTCTCGATCCGCTGGTTGGTTTCCTGCACGTACCGGAACGCGGCCGCGAATCCCTCGCCTGCGACCTGGTCGAGCCGTTGCGCCCGCACATCGATGAATGGGTCTGGCAGCGTTTTGCCGAGCGCGACTTGCGTGCGGAGCATTTCGTCATTCTACCGGATGGCCGCTGCCTGATGGGCAAGGCCGGGCGGGCCGTCTTTTACGACCGGTTCGAGGTTCTCGCGCGTGGCCTGCGCCGCCTGCTGCGCGGGCAAACGCGGCAACTCGCTGCGGCGCTGCGCCGCAAGCCCGGCCCATGACCGCGCTGCAGCCTCTTTATGTCGACAGCGCCGCGTCCGGCGTCAGGCTGGAGGGGCCGGCATTGGCGGTGACGTGCCCGGCCCGCGCCGACACCCGAGTGCCGCTCCGTCGCCTCGCCCGGGTGGTGGTCCGCGGCGCGGTGCCGTTTGCGACCGATGCCCTGCTCGGCTGTCTCGATGCCGGGGTACCGGTCACCTTCGTGGCGCTCGACGGCCGTGTCGTTGGTTACTGCATCGGCCGTGAGACGAGGGTGCAGTTGATTGGCCCGCTGTTGGAGCGACTGGTCAACGAACCGGGCTGGCCGGAGATCGTTGGCCGTTGGGCGCAGCACATCGAAAGCCTGGCGATGCGCCAGACCTGCCATCGGCTGCAGGTCGAGCCGGGCCTCGACACGCGGCCGGCCACGGTCTGGGCCCTTCTCGCCCGGCAGATTCCGAGCGCTGCGACACCGGGTGCCGAGGCGTCGCTCAGAAGGCTCGATGGTCTCATGCGCGCTCATCTCGTGGATCTGCTGCAGCGCGCCGGGATTCCTTCGCGCTTCCGCGGACGGTCGGCGTCTGCGCTGGACCTTCGGCCGTATTTTGCGAATGCTCTCGGGTGGCATTTATGGCCGGTGCTGGCCCGCCTGTTGGAGTACCAGGGGGGCCATCCCTGGATTTCGGCCTCGCGACGGTGGCCGGACGGTAGGCGCGCCGACCGCGACGCTCACCGGCGCCGGCGATTTGTGGTGGCTTACGAGGCCGCGGTGCCCGCCATGGAGGCCAAGTTCCGCCGCATGCTGGCGTGCCTGGAGGGACTGCTGCGCGAGCACCTCGGATGAAATCGGCCGGCTCCTGGCTCGTCTGCTACGACATCGCCGATCCGCGGCGTCTCGCGCAGGTGCACCGGGCGGTCAGCGAGTTCGCGGTGCCCGTGCAGTATTCGGTGTTCTGGGCACGGCTGGACCGGGCGACGCTCGATGCCGCGCTGCGCAAGGTCGCGACGCGGATTGATCCGCGTGCCGATGATGTGCGGTTTTACCCGTTGCCGGAGAACGTGCAGGTCTTTCGGCTCGGGCGTCAGGTGCTGCCGCCGGGCATTTATATCCAGGAAAAGGGCTTCGAGCGACTGCTGGTTGGCGATGTGTAGGGGCTTTTCGGCTGACATGGCCTTGCGACACTGCTATCATTCGTTGCCGGGGCCTGCTTAGCTGAGGGGACGTTGGGCTCATGTTGAGGTCCCCGTGCGTTCTTTGGAATCGTGCATCCGAACCTATTGGTTTCGCACATTTTTCTCCGGGGGCGAAGCCAACGACGCGCCCTGATTCAGAAGGGATTGAGACCCGGATCGCACGGCGGCTCAATGACGATTCCGGCCAACGACGCGCCCTGATTCAGAAGGGATTGAGACCTCACGGATAG
>JBOHMK010000310.1:0-2377 GCA_050730115.1 Acetobacteraceae bacterium | reverse complement strand
GTGCTGAGGAACAGCCGCGAACTCGAGGCCACCGGTCGAGGTCACGATCCGCTTCTCATCGACTGCGACATTCGTGAGCGGCGTCGCTTCGCTGCCGGAGGCGACAACAAGATGCCGGGCCTCGTATGCTGTGCCATTCACCTCCACCCGGCCGGGGGCGGCGATCCGGCCCCAGCCCTTGATCCAGGTGATCTTGTTCTTGCGAAACAGGTATTCGACGCCCTTGACGTTCGCTTCTACGACCGAATTTTTGCGCGCCTGCATCTTCGCAAGATCGAACGCGACGTTCCCCGCCGTGACGCCGTGCGCTGCCAGGGCGTGGCCGGCATGGTGATATTCTTCCGAGGATTGCAGCAGCGCCTTGGAGGGAATGCAACCGACATTGAGGCAGGTGCCGCCGAGTGTTGCGCGGCCCTCGACGCAGGCGACCCGCATGCCAAGCTGAGCGGCGCGGATCGCGCACACATAGCCGCCCGGTCCCGCACCCAGAACGATCAGATCGAACGCTTCGCTCACCAGCCTTCTCCTTCCGGGCGAAACCTCGCGCGCCGATTCCGGACTCTAGCAGTTTGCTGAAGAACGGTGTCGCGGCTTCCGCCAGGAAAATACACGGGACTATGCCCAACACGCGGCCTTTGGCAAACCTCTGGAATCCCGTCTTTTGAAGTTCGGGGGTCTGGAGCCTTAGGCCCCCCAAGGTCCCATTGGGGGTCAAGGGCGGAGCCCTTGACCTGGCTTTTCGGCAAACCACTAGACACCAAGCAGCAGCCGGCGCGGATCCTCTATCCCCTCCTTCAACCGGACCAGGAATAAAACGGCCTCGCGGCCATCGACGACCCGGTGATCGTAAGTGAGCGCCAGGTACATCATCGGCCGGATCTCCATCTTGCCCGCGACGGCGACCGGACGGTCCTCGATCTTGTGCATCCCGAGAATCGCCGATTGCGGCGGATTGAGGATCGGGGTGGACATCAGCGATCCGTAAACACCCCCGTTGGTGATGCTGAATGTGCCCTCCGTCAGCTCCTCGAGCTTCAAGGTGCCGGCTTTTGCACGCTCGCCGAAATCGGCAACTTTCTGCTCGACTTCGGCGAAACCCATCCGTTCGACATTGCGGATCACCGGAACGACGAGGCCACTTGGCCCGCCGACCGCGATCCCCATGTGCACGAAGTGCTTGTAGATGATGTCCTCGCCGTCGATCTCGGCGTTGACGGCCGGAAATTCCTGCAGTGCCGCGACCGCGGAGCGAACGAAGAAGCTCATGAACCCGAGCCTCGTTCCCGCGTATTTCTTCTCGAATGCCTGGCGGTACTCCGCGCGGAGTGCGATCACCGCGCTCATGTCCACTTCGTTGAA
The DNA here is from genome assembly GCA_050730115.1 of Acetobacteraceae bacterium. Taxonomy (GTDB): domain Bacteria; phylum Pseudomonadota; class Alphaproteobacteria; order Acetobacterales; family Acetobacteraceae; genus JAKAWQ01. The sequence goes on along the minus strand of JBOHMK010000310.1, from coordinate 1,018 downwards.
GGTGGTGAGCATGGCGGCCGTGTTCTGCGCCTCTTTGAGACGTATCGCGATGGTGCGGCGGAGCCGCGTCATGCGCACGCGCTGTTCGCCGGGCTCGGCCTCGGGCGGCGATTTTGCGGGAACTTCGCCAACCGGAGCGGCCGGTGCCGGCGGCGGCGCCGGCCGGTTCAGGAATGCCAGCACGTCTCCTTTGGTGATCCGACCGTCCTTGCCGGAGCCCGGACCGATCGCTGCGGCGGACACGCTTTTCTCTTCGAGGAGCTTTGCGGCGGCCGGCAGCGGCGCCACCGGACTTGGCGGCGCCTGCTCCGGCGGATGAGATGGCGGAGCGGGCAGCGGCGCCGCTGGCGCTGGTGCCACTGAGGCGCGTTCCGGCGGATGGGATGGCGGCTGAGCCTTCTCCGGAACCTCCTCAGGTGGTGGCGCAGCTTGGCGCGCCACCGGCGCTGAGGCCGGCGCCGGCGGGCGAATGTGGGTGGCCGTGCCGGCGCCATCAATCCGGCCGAGAACGGCGCCGATCTCGACTTCGGAGCCGGTCGGCGCGGTGATCTCGGTCAGCACGCCGGCGCCCGGCGCCGGCACCTCCACCGTCACCTTGTCGGTCTCGAGCTCGACCAGGGGCTCGTCTTGAGCCACCGCCTCACCCGCCTGCTTCAGCCAGCGCGACACTGTGGCCGAGGTTACGCTCTCGCCGAGCGCCGGCACCTTGATCTCGGTTGGCAAGACCCTCTCCCCCTTCACTCGCGTGCGAATGCCCGGTCGATCAGGGCTTTTTGTTCCGCCGTGTGCACCTTGGCGAGCCCTGTTGCCGGGCTTGCCGCCGCCGACCGCCCGACATAATGCGGCCGCTCTCCAGCTCGCCCGAGTCCGGCGAGCACACGCTCCAGCCTCCGATCGACGAACCCCCAGCCGCCCATGTTCTCCGGCTCTTCCTGGCACCAAACGAATTCGGCTTTGGCGTAGGGCTTGAGAGTGGCGGCGAGCGCCGTCTCGGGAAATGGGTAGAACTGCTCGAGCC
>JBOHMK010000309.1:0-3537 GCA_050730115.1 Acetobacteraceae bacterium | reverse complement strand
TTTACGTTGCGCTAGCGATCCGTTCGAGCGGCCAAACGGGCCGAAGCACCACGCATCCCCGCCGGCGGGAGGGCGCGGTCGTCTCCACGCCCCGGTCGGCTATCACACCTGTCGGCTATCACACCTTTTGCACGACCCGGACCACCGCCTATCATTCCGAGGGCGCGCACCGGTGTGCCAATATCATCGCCACTCCCGACCGACCTGACCAAGGGCATCTTCGACAGGCGAGCTGACTCAGGTGCCACGAACCCCGGCAAGTAATGCGCGCCGGGCAGCGCCTCCCCGCGGCCATGCCACTCGCACCGGGCGAGATCCGGATCGAACCCGAAGGCCGTCAGGCGCCCGCCAAACGCACGCCATGCCCGCTCGATGCCACCGCTGCTCCCGATGTCGAACAGGGTGAATGCCGGATAGCCCGGCGCTCCTCCGACGAGATCGGCGAACGTGGTCCGGTTGAACAGGCCACCATCAGGCTCGGTCGATCTTCGCGGTAGCGTAGCCAGCGTCCCTCGCCGGCGGAAGCACCGATGATCTTTAAGCGCGGCCGCCGGCTCATCGGGCGGCCGTGCACGGCATGGAGTCGAGTTACCTGGTTGTAACCGGCCGCCTTCGGGAAGGCAGGGTTCGGCCACATTGCTGACCCGGCGGATCCTTTAGTTGCACGCTGGAACAATCGGGGAGTCTCCCCATGCCAAGGCCTCCGGTGGCGCACATCGCGATCTTCGGCGCAGCACTCGCCCTCTCGCCGCTCGCGGCCTTCGCCCAAGGCCTGCCGCCTGCACCCGTCGTTCCCGCTGCAACCGCCGAAGCACCGCCCGCCGTCGTCGGCTGGCTCGCTGAGCCGTCCGGCACGGTCTGGGTCGCGCCCGGCGCGGGCCAGGCGTGGCAGCCGGCAATGGCCAACCAGCCGCTGGAGAGCGGTGAGATCGTTGCCACCGCACCAGACGGGAGCGCAACGATCGAAGTGATGGCAATGCGCGCCGCACTTGCCCCTTCGAGCGAGTTCGCCGTCGACCAGCTCGGTGCCGCCGGCCTCTCGGCAACCGAAACCTCGGGTGAGGTCGCATTCGATCTGACAACCCTGCCACCAGGCGCGGGCGTCGCGGTTGCGACTCCACGCGGCACGGTCGAAATCGCGTCGCTAGGCCGTTACGAGATTGCCGCCGGCGCCGGGAACGAGCCGACCATGGTCACCGCACTCGGCGGTCCCGCCAGCATCGTCAACGGGGCCTCCGTGCAGAACGTCGCTCCGGGCCAGACGGTAAGCCTGTTCACCGAGCCAAACGGCACCATCGCAGCATCCGTGTCGCCGGCCGTGCCCGATCCGCTGTTGAGCGCTCTGATCGCTTCCGCCCCGCCGCAGCCGCAAATCGCTCCGCCACCAGCGGTTGCCGAAATGACCGGCGGAGCAAGCCTCGCCGCTTACGGCACCTGGTCTCAAGTCCCGCAATACGGGACGGTCTGGTTCCCGAACGTTTCCGCCGCCTGGGCCCCGTACCGTTATGGACGCTGGAGCTACGTCGCACCGTGGGGCTGGACCTGGGTGGACGCCGATCCGTGGGGCTTCGCACCGTTCCATTACGGCAGATGGGTGCAACTCGGTCCGCGCTGGGGCTGGGTGCCCGTGGCGCCCGGCATTTCGGTCTCGGTCGGCATTCCGGTCTATGCCCCAGCACTCGTCAATTTCTTCGCCGTCGGATCGATCGGCGGCGTCGGCATCAGCGTCTCGGCCGGAGCGCTCGCCGCAGGCCTCGTCGGATGGGTTCCGCTCGGCCCTGGCGAGTTCTACCGGCCGCCTTATCGCGTGAGCCCCACCTACATCCGCCAAGTCAACGTTTACAGCGTGCGCAATATCAACCGGATCAACGTCACCGAGATCACCAACAATCACGTCACCATCAACCGGTTCGTCGACCGTGGCGCGCTGACGGCCGTCCCGGCCTCGGTGCTGGCCGAAGGGCGACCGGTCCACCCTGCCTTCCAGCGCCCCTCAGCCGAGACCTTGGCATCGCTTCGCCCGCTCCCGGAAGGCGTTCCCGTGCGCCCCGGACCCGATCGGGTCTGGGCGAAGCCTCAGCATCTGGCCGCGGTGCACCCGCCGGCGCCGTTGCGGGAGCCGGAGACCTATCATCCGTCCGCCGTTCACCCCTCGGCCATCCATCCGCCGGCGGGCGAGCCCCAACATCCGGCGACGGTAGAGCCCCTGCGCCCCGCGTCCATCCGCCCGCCAACGCTTCCCCATGCAGAACCGTTACGCACGGAAGCACCGCGAGCGGAACCGCCGCGCGCAGCCGAGCCCTATCATCCGGCGACCAGCCGTGCGCCGGCGGGCGAGCCCCAACATCCGGCGACGGTGCAGCCCCTGCGGTCGGCTTCCATCCATCCGCCCGTGCCCGAGCCGCCTCGGCCACCGGCCGATACGTCACGGCCCGCCTACCATCCGGCGCCTGCGCAGCTCCGGCAGGCAGAGCCTTACCGCCCGCCGCCTCGGCCACCGGCCGAGACGTCACGGCCCGCCTACCATCCGGCGCCTGCGCCGCCCCGGCAGGCAGAGCCGTACCGCCCGCCGCCGCGGCCCACCTACGCCCGCCCTCCGGAGCCGCCACGTCAGGCTGAACCCCCTCATCCGATGCCGGTCCACGCGGCGCCCCACCCGCAAGCGCCGCCTTCTCAGCACGGCGCGCGCCCGCCCGATCAGGATCAGGATCGGCGCTGATCACCCTTGCGCAACTTCCGTTTGGGTAGCCAAGGCAACGGCATCTTCGCAACCGAAACTCCGCAACTGCCAGTTGCTTCTTCTCTTCGCTCCTGGAACAATCGTCGGGTCAGGCGGCGCTCGGAGCGAGCGTGCCGGGCCAACCTCAATGCGCGCCGAATGCGGGAACAGAGCGAAAGACGATGGCTGGAGCTGACGAATCGGATCACCGGGACCCCGGAACCACCGATTGGCCAACGCTTGCCGGCAGGCTCGCCGCCCTCGGCAGCATCGCCGGCGAGGCCGCCCATCGCTTCAACAATCTCCGCACGGTGATCGAAGGCACCATCGAGCTGCTCCCCGCCGAGCCCGTCGGCCCACGCGTCCTGCCACGGCTCGAGCGGATCAGGGAAGCCGCCGCCGGCGCTCGGGCGCTCGCAACCGCGCTGGCCGGAATCGCGCGCTCCGAATCACCGGGTGAAACCCTTCACGATCTCGGCGCCTGGCTCCTCTCCGCGCGGCCATGGCTCACTGTGCTGCTGGGTCCGGACAACCGGCTCACAATCGAAGTTCCGCCCGCCCCGCTACCGTTCTTCAGCAACCCCGATCTGTTGCGGGCCGCGCTTACGGCGCTCGTGCTCAATGCGGCGGCAGCCCTGGCGCCCACGGGTCAGCTCGACATTCGGCTCGAGGCGAACCAGCCCGGGCAGGGACTTCTGCTCACGGTCACGGACGACGGTGCCGGAATGGACCCTGGCATCGCGGCGCGCGCCCGAGAGCCATTCTTCACCACGCGGCCGCCGGCGGCCGGCCTTGGCCTCACCGTTGCGGAAGCCTTT
>JBOHMK010000308.1:0-7702 GCA_050730115.1 Acetobacteraceae bacterium | reverse complement strand
TCGGCTATTTCCAGTCGGCCTCGACGCTGAATTTGCTGCGCGCGTTCGCATCCGGCGGTTACGCCGATCTGCACCACGTGCATCGCTGGAATCTCGAGTTCATTGCCCGATCGCCACTTGCCGAGCGTTACCGCGATCTTTGTCAGCGGATCGATGAGACGCTCTCCTTCATGGCGGCCTGCGGCATCAACGGCGGCTCAAGCCCCGAGATTCGCGAGACCGACTTCTACACCAGCCATGAGGCGCTGCTGCTGCCGTATGAGCAGGCGCTGGCACGTGTCGATTCGACCACCGGCGACTGGTACGGGTGCTCGGCGCATTTCCTCTGGATCGGCGATCGCACGCGCCAGCCGGATGGCGCGCATGTCGAGTTCCTGCGCGGGTTGAAAAATCCGATCGGAATCAAGGTCGGGCCGACGATGCCGGAGGATGATCTCCTGCGCATGCTGGCGACACTCAACCCCGCGAACGAGCCCGGGCGGGTGACGCTGATCAGCCGCATGGGCAAGGACCTGGTGCTGAGCAAGCTGCCGCCGCTGTTGCGCGCGGTCGCGCGCGAAGGGAGGACGGTCGTCTGGCTCTGCGATCCGATGCATGGCAACACCGTGACCACCACGGCCAAGGTCAAGACGCGGAGCTTCGATGCCATTCTGACCGAGGTGAAGCGCTTCTTCGACGCCCATGCGGCGGAGGGGACGATCGCCGGCGGCGTGCATGTCGAGATGACCGGTCGCAACGTGACCGAGTGCACCGGCGGCGCGCACCGGTTGACCGAGGCCGATCTTTCGACCGCCTATGAGACGAACTGCGACCCGAGGTTGAACGCGGAGCAGGCGCTGGAGCTGGCGTTCCTGGTGGCGCAGGAGCTGAAGGCGCGGCGGGCCGGCGTGCACCCGGTGCCGCAGGCGGCGGCCGAATAGGCAGCGAAGATGGCCGCGGACCGGCCGGATGCGGAGACGCTGCTCGACGCCGACATTGCGGCGCGGACCGATCGCTATTTCAGCCGCACCCGTCAGATCGTGGCGCGCTATGGCGACAAGCGTGTTACCTACGCGGTTTTTCTGCGCCGGCCGGTGATCTCTGCGCCGCGGCTGATGGCAGGCTGGCTGGAAAGGGCGGCGGCGGCGCGCGGGACCGATTTCGCTGTCGAGGTGATGTATCCGGAGGGCAACTGGGTGGGCGCCGGTGAGCCGCTTGCCTACATCACCGGCAGCCTGATGCAACTTTCCGATCTTGAAACGCTGTTCCTGCAGAAGATCGGGCCGCCATCGGTGGCTGCACATAACGCCTACCAGATGTGCCTGGCGATGCCGCGCACAGGATTCCTGGCGATGGAGGCCAGGCACTGCGCCGGAGCGGAGATGCAGGAAATGATGGCGTACGCGGCTGCGGTCGGGAGTGCTGCGGCGGTGAGCGAAGGGGCGCGCGGGTTCGTCGGCAACGCCAACAACGCGACCGCCCACTGGTTCGGCCAGGCGCACGGACTAGGGACGATGCCGCATTCGCTGATCGGCTATGCCGGCTCGACTCTGCAAGCGGCCGAAATGTTCCACGAAACCTTTCCCGACGAAAGCCTGACCGTGCTGGTTGATTATTTCGGAACGGAGATAACAGATTCGCTTGCCGTCTGCCGCCGTTTTCCCCGGCTTGCCGAGGCGGGAAAGCTGGCTTTTCGCCTCGATACGCACGGCGGGCGCTTCATCGAGGGGCTCGATCCGGCGGCGAGCTATGCGGTCCTGGAGCGGTACGCGCCGGGTGCGATCCGACGCTACCGGAGCGATGCCGAGCTTCGTTACCTGGTAGGAACGGGGGTTTCGGCGGCCGCGATCTGGCGGCTCAGGGAGGCTTTGGATGAGGCCGGCTTCGGCGCGGCGCGCATCGTCGCTTCGTCGGGGTTCACGGTCCGGAAATGCCAGGTGATGGCGGATGCGGCGGCCCCGATCGACGTCGTCGGCACCGGCAGCTTCCTGCCCGAGATCTGGTCGGAAACCTATGCCACCGCCGATATTGTGGCCTATGACGGTGTGCCGATGGTGAAGCTCGGGCGCGAGTTCCTGTTGCGTCGTCCGGAGACCGGGGACGGCGGTGGCGGGAGGGCTGGCCAGCGCGGGTGAACGCGGAGACCCGCCTAGCGATCGGGCGCCGGGCGGGAGCGGCGGATCTGCACGCGCGGCGGCTGACGGGCCGGAAGGCCGGGCGGGGTGACGGACGACTTTCGCGCTCGGCGCTGATCTCGGTTCTGTTGCATGGCGTCGTGCTGGCGGCGCTGGTGATCTTCATGCAGCGCCGGCAGCCGGCGGAATACGTACCGCCGGCACCGATTGCGATGGTGTTCGAGCATGGCGGGGCGGCGCGCACGACGGCCCCGCCGGCGGCGCGGCGTGGGCCGCCGGAGACGGCCGCGCTGTCGGGCCGGCCATCGCAGAACGTACCTGTTCGGCCGCTACCGGGGCCGCCACCGGCCGCACCGCCGGTGCCGCCCAAGCCTGCGCCCCGCCCCGCCCCGCCCGGGGTTGCTGTGCACCTGCCGGCGGAGGCGCAAATGCAGGCGTTTCTCGAGCCGCCGAAGATCGCGCGGCCGGCACCGTTGCCGGAGGTCGCGCCCGCCCCGGCGCCCCAGCCCTCGGCCACGCCGGCGCCTCAGAAGCTCCCGCCGCATACGCTGTTCGTGCCTTCGCTCTCGTTCGGCGCGACGCCCAAGGCGACGCCTCAGGCGCCGGGCCGGGGTCTCAACCTCGCGCTCAACCAGTCCGAATTGCAGCGCGCCTTCGCGCCGGCTTTTGCGGTCGAAGGGAAGATCGACCCGGACTGGCTGAGCGAGCTTTCCAACTGGGTCGATCGGCGCAAATATTATCCATATTCCGCTGCCGAGATGGGTCAGCAGGGCAGTGTCGAGCTTCGGCTGGTGATCGAGAGGAACGGCCAGGTTGCCGGTGTGCGGCTGTTGCAAAGCTCGGGCTCGCCGTTCCTCGATCAGGCGTGGCTTGGCATGTTCCGGGGCGCCAGAGTGCCGGCCTTTCCGGCCGGCACCAAGGCAGAGCAGATTATCATTCGCGCGACCATGCATTACATACTGGTCGACTGAGGCGGACCCACTGGGGCGACCGCGCTGAAGCGCACTTATTGAAGCCTGGGGCGCCGGGGCTCGAGGAGATAGCTGCGATGGCTGAGGTGCTGAACCTGGCTCTGGCCCAGCTCGATCCGCATATCGGTGCGGTCGAGGCCAATCTGGCCGGGATCCGCCGCGCCCGCGCCGAGGCTCAGCGTCTCGGCGCGGAGCTTGTCGTCACGCCGGAATTTTCGATCGGCGGCTATCCGCCTGAGGATCTGGTGCGCAAGCCGGCATTTGTCGCGGCCTGCGAAGAAGCGATGGCGACACTCGCCGCCGATACCGTCGATGGCGGGCCCGGCATTATCGCCGGCGGGCCATGGCGGGAGGACGGCAAGCTCTATAACGCCGCCTTCCTGATCGATCGCGGGACGATCGTTGCCCGCCGTGCCAAGCACGAGCTGCCGAACTACGGCGTTTTCGACGACAAGCGGGTGTTCGATCCGGGTCCGCTCGCGGGCCCGGTTTCGTTCCGCGGCTTGCGCCTCGGGCTGATGATCTGCGAAGACTGGTGGTGCCCGACTGTGGCCGAAACGCTGGGCGAAAGCGGGGCCGAGCTCATGCTTTCCATCAACGGCTCGCCGTTCGAGGTGCAAAAGCAGGAGCAACGGATCGAACTCGCGGTGGCGCGCGTGGTCGAAACCGGACTCGGCTTCGTGTTTGTGGGCGAAGTCGGTGGGCAGGATGAACTGGTCTTCGAAGGCGCATCGTTCGTTCTGAACCCAGACCGGTCGCTCGCGATCCAGATGCCCTTCTTCGAGGAAAAGCTCACGCTCACCCGATGGGAGCGGCGGGACGGCCGGCTCTATTGCGAACCCGGCGAGATCGTCCCGGAGCCGCCTCGGCTCGAGCAGATCTACCGCTCGATGATGCTCGGGCTTGCCGACTATGTGCGGAAGAATCGCTTTCCCGGCGTCATCCTTGGGCTTTCGGGCGGCATTGACAGCGCGCTCTCGGCGGCCGTTGCGGTTGATGCGCTTGGCGCGAACCGCGTGCGCGCGGTCATGCTACCCTCCCCCTATACCAGGGCGGAGAGCCTGGAAGATGCAGACGATTGCGCGCGGCGCCTCGGCATAAGCTGCGATTCGATTCCGATCACGCCGGCGATGGGGGCTTTCCAGGCGATGCTGGCGCCCGCCTTCGACAGCAGGCAGGCGGACGCAACGGAAGAGAACGTCCAGGCGCGCACCCGCGGCATCACGCTGATGGCGCTTTCGAACAAGTTCGGCGATATGCTGCTTACCACCGGCAACAAGAGCGAAATGTCGGTTGGCTACGCGACCCTCTATGGCGACATGTGCGGCGGTTATTCGGTGCTGAAGGATGTCTACAAGACGACCGTGTTCGCCTTGGCACGCTGGCGCAACGAGCGGATTCCGCTGCACGCCTTGTCTCTGGCGCGCGAACCTATCCCCGAGCGGGTGATCCGGAAGCCGCCGTCGGCGGAGCTGAAGCCGAATCAGACGGATCAGGACACTCTGCCACCCTACGAGGTGCTCGATGCGATTCTGGAAGGGCTGATCGAGGGCGAGCAGTCGGTCGATGCGCTGGTGGCCAGGGGCTTCGAGCGCGCGACCGTGCTGCGTGTCTGGCGGATGCTGGACCGTGCCGAATACAAGCGCCGCCAGGCGCCGCCGGGCGTGAAGATTACCGCGCGCGCCTTTGGCCGCGACCGGCGCTACCCGATCAGCAACGGCTTCACCGACCTCGTTTCGTAGAGCGTGATGATTTTTAAGCATCACGCTCCACCTTTGTTCTCTCGATCACTTTCATGGCATTGGCGGATCGCTGCGCGACTCCGCCAAAGGCCATAGTGATCCGGCAGGCCGGCATGAACGTTCGCGTCCGGTTCGCGCCGAGCCCGACCGGCCCCTTGCACGTCGGCAACGCGCGGATCGCGCTTCTCAACTTTCTCTTTGCCCGCCGCCACGGCGGGGATTTCCTGCTCCGCTTCGACGATACCGACCGGGAGCGTTCGCGCTCCGAGCATGCGGCGGCGATCCTCAAAGATCTGGCGTGGCTCGGGCTCATCTGGCAGGGGCCGGAATATCAGTCAGAGCGTCTTCCGGCCTATGCGGCCGCAGCGGACCGCTTGCGCGCGTGCGGGCGGCTCTATGCGTGCTTCGAGACCGAAGACGAGTTGCAGGAAAAGCGCGCCGCACTTCGCCGTCGTGGCCGGCCGCCGGTTTATGACCGGGCCGGGCTTGGTCTCACCGCTCTCGATCGCGCCCGGTTCGAAGCGTCCGGGCGGCGGCCACATTGGCGTTTTCTGCTCTCGGAGCGGGCCATTTCCTGGAAGGACATGGTGCTTGGCGAGCGACGGATTCCGTTGCCTTCCCTTTCCGATCCGGTGCTGGTCCGCGAGGATGGAACGCCGCTGTACACGTTCAGCTCGACCGTGGATGATCAGGAGTTTGCGATCAGCCATGTGATCCGGGGCGAGGATCATGTGACCAACACCGCCGTGCAGATCGACCTCTGGGAAGCGCTCGACGGGGCTTTGCGGCTGCCAGGCTTTGCGCATCTGCCGCTGCTCACCGACGAGGCGGGCGGCAAGCTCTCGAAGCGGTTGGGGAGCCTCGGGATTGCGACATTGCGCGAAGACGGAGTGACCGCAGCGGCGCTTGGCTGCTATCTGGCGCGTCTTGGTACTTCCGAAGGCGGGGAGCTTCAGGCGGTGGAATTGCTTGCCAGGGACTTCGATCTGGCGGCCTTTTCCCGCTCGGCCGCACGCTTCGATATGCATCAACTGCTGACGCTCAATCGGCATGTCCTGCAGCATCTTCCGTTCGCCGCCGTGGCCGATCATCTGCCGGCGGGGGCAACCGAAGAATTCTGGCTGTCCGTGCGCGAGAACATCGATCTTCTGAGTGAGACGCGGCACTGGTGGCAGGTGGTGGCGGGCGAGATCGCACCGGTGGCGGCGCCGGCGGAGGGTTCGTTTCTCCGCGCCGCGGTCGATCTTTTGCCGCCCGAGCCGTGGGATGATGGCGTCTGGAAGGTCTGGTCTCTGGCACTTGCCGCGGCCACCGGGCGGCGCGGCAGAGCGCTTTTCCATCCGCTCCGGCTCGCGTTGACCGGCGAGGAGGACGGCCCGGCGCTCGCGCGCCTGTTGCCGCTGATCGGGCGCGGACGCGCAGCGGCGCGCCTCGACGAGGCGGTGCAGAGGACGCGGAGCATCCTGGACCGGACCTTGCCTGACCCCGAGTCACCAAGCGATTCCGCGAGCTTGTGAATCCGATCGGAAAAGCGGAGGGCGATTTCGGTCAGAATGGAAACGCCCTGATCATCCCTCGACGACGGCGTTTCCACGTTCGTCGAGCCGCTCCGCGGTGACCGGCTTCACGCCGCTCCGGAATCCATGCTCGAAGGCCAGCGTCAGGTGGTGCTCGATCTCGGGCAGCGTGCGTAGCCGGTCCACCAGCAGATCGATCGGCGGCGCGTCAATCATGGCGGCTACCGAGCGGCCGTTGGCCGTACAGCCGCCAAGCAGCCAGTCGATAGAGGCCTGAGGCCCGTCCCCGATCCCTTCCAGCAGGAATGAGGCCGCATGGGAACCGATCTGTTCCATGGTGGGATAGCGGAGGCTATAGCGCAGCATCGGATGGCCGGCACGTAAAATCGTCAGGGTACCGGCGCCGTCGGCAACGACCTCCATCATCCGCTTCAGTGTGACCAGAGCCTTCGGATGCAGGTTCGGCGCCTGCCCGAAGATCCGGACATACGAACGAAGCCGTCCCGGCGGAACTGCGCAGGATTGCCGCATTTTCCGCTCCGCATCGACAGTTGTGAACGAGGCGGAATACGTTGCAGCGCTCGCTATCGACAAGGAGACTTCCGGTGCCGAATAAATCCAAGGGCGGCCTCGATCGCCGAGACTTCATGGTCTCTTCGCTTGCGGCGGTCGGTGCTTCTGCCGCCCCCGCGGCAACCGCCACGGTTGCCGACGCAGAGGATGCAGCGATGACGGCTGCCGGCACTGCCGCGCGTCGTGCCTCTCAGGGAACGGCCTATACCGGCGACGTGATCCAGGGAAAAAGGGTGATCAGTGCACTCGACGTCAGCGACCTCGAGCCCGGGCGGCACCTTTTCTATTTTCAGGGCGTCCAGATGCCGGCGGGCCAGTACTGGTATGTCTCCGTCATCGTCGTCAAGGGGGCCCGGCCGGGCAAGCGCATACTCCTCACCAGCGGCGTGCATGGTGACGAAATGAGCTCGGTCCACACGGTCCAGACCGTGATGAACCGGCTGCATTCGGCGGAGATGTCGGGAACGGTCGTCGCGGTCACGGACGTGTCGCGCCTGGCGCTCGAAGGCATGTCCCGCCGGTGGTTCAATTCCGGCCGCGGCGTCGGTCTCATCGACCTGAACCGGGAATGGCCCGGGAATGAGAACGGCGCCAGTGCAACAAGCCGCCAGGCCGGGATTCTCTTCAACCGACTCTTCAAGCCGAACGCCGATATCGCGATCGACTTCCATACCGGGACGACCGGACTGGACATCACTGCAATGAACATCGGCGAGATGAACCGGCCTGAGGTCAAAGCAATGATGGAGCTCTACCCCATCGACCATGTCTGGGATGATCCAACC